>NZ_JAGSYI010000006.1 GCF_025685625.1 Acidicapsa acidisoli | reverse complement strand
CGGTTGGATGTGATGGACGCGGTTTGCTCATACCTGCGTTGATGCCTGATTCGATGGTTTGCCTTGCAGTCGCTTCGCCATCTTTCGCAATGTAGCCGTTTGCGATGGATGCTTCCCATAGAGCATTTGCGACCCTGCTTGGATCGATCCAAGCAGCCATTGTGCCTAGCGAGTGGGCAGCGCTGTTGAGGGCATGATTCCGGCCTGATCCTTCCCCCATCACGGAGAGCTTGGCAACCTCATCTTCTAGCGCGGCCTCTGCATAGTTCCGCTCTGCATCCGTTCCTGTGAACGTTACAGGCTCGCTCGCGGCCTCTGGTGGCGCAGCCGAACGTTTCTCCCTGAGTAATCGCGCCAGAGGCTCAGGCAGGCCGGGAATTGCGTCCCATGAGCCTGCCATCAGCCGGTAGCTCCTGCCGTCTGGCAACACAGCGCCCGGTGCAACGCAGTAGCCGCCAACGCCGCGCACGTCGATACCATCGGGCAGGTTCCCGCGAGAATTGCTGTAAGGCGTATCGGTTCGGAAATAGAAGTGTCTTCCACCAGAAGGGGTTTCGACCGTGAGCGCGGTTGACACGTCGATACCTTGGGCAGCGCAGAGAGCTTCGAAGGCCGCAACACCGTCCACTCCATCGGGCTTGCGGTCTGCGTCGACGACTACCAGACCGTTTGCGCCAACGGGGATCGCTGGCAGAGCGTCCGTCTTCCAGGTTGCCCCAATCATGAATTGGCTGGAGGTTGCCTTTTGCTCCCACGCGGCGACCATCGGCGTTTTATCTGGATTGGCTGGAAATACGGATATACCGTGCCTCGCTGCGCTCAATGCTGCATCTTTATTTGAGGAGTTCGGCACTAATTCACCCTTAGCTTTCTGGCTTTATCGCTCTTGCGTACACGTTGATCGCTAACGTATCCGTACCATTCGCTTAGATTCAACCCTTGACGCAGACACATTTGCAGGAAGACTTCAGCAACGCCTTGATCCGTTGCTACATCTGGTCCATTCCAAAAGGCATGGCCTCGCCATACCGGAAGAATCATGTGATGTCCAGGTGAAGTCTGCGTTACCAGAACCCAAAGCATCGGCCTCGCTTGGAACTCAGCTTCAGACGTGAATATGTCGAACTCATTCCGCAATGCAGGCCGAATGTACGTTCGCTGCGTCGGATAGGTCGCAAAGAATAGACCATCAGCGCCATAGATAACCGGGTTGTGCCTTTCAGGGGTTGAGAAACGAGCAAGCATCAACGTGCCAATGGTGGGGCAGGCCGTCTCGTAGAATTCATCATCCAAACCGTGCTTAACAAGATTGGGATTTAGAGGCATGGTTGCTCCTTCGATGCGGTTGATTGCTTCAGTTGTTGCTGCGGCAAGTTAGCTGCCCATTGATTGAGACTTGCTGCGTCTACCAATCGCCTACGACCTGATTTGACGCTGCGAATCCCGCCCTCTGCCAAGAGTTCATAGAGGCGGCTTCTACTAATGGACAGACGGTGGGCGGCTGCGGGGATGCTGAGAAGGATCGGGGAATTGTCCATGGGTATCTCCTGAGACGATCATCCCAAACGTGTTGACAAATGTCAACACAAAGAATAGGCTGTCCTTAGAAGGAGCAACCAAATGCCCGTAAATAACGACATCCCCACACATCTGAATATCCGGCTTGATCCGAAGTTGCGGTACATTACGGAGCTTGCGGCTCGTGCGCGGGGCGTGACCATCACAGCGTATGTTGAGTCTGCCCTGCAAGATAGTTTCAATAAAGTAAGCGTTAATCCAATGGCAGCTTGGAATGAAGAACCTGAGGTTCGAGAGCTATCCTTTGCCGAACGGATGGAGAAATTCAAGGCGCGGAGCTTGACTGTCTCCGATCCTTTGTCCGACTTCGCAACTGCTCTTTGGTCAGAGCATCCGTGGATTCGCCTTCAGACTTTGGCCCGATCCTTTGACCATCTGTTGAGCGACGACGACCGTAAGATTTGGGACTATGTGCTCTCGCGCAGGGAACTGAAAACGGCTGACGGGAAGTTGAACGGCAAATTGATTTTGGAGCGATGGCAACAAATCAAGGTTGATGCTTTGACTAGCGCGAAGTCGAAGGATGGTGAATAATGCCCGAACCAATCGAACAACCTACTAACGGCCAACTTGACGCAGCAAGCGAATTGCTCAAACTCCAGAAGGTTCATTCTGAATTGCTCGGCAAGCGACAGAAAGACAAGGCACGTATCGCAGAGCTTGAAACTACTTTGACCGAAACGCAGGGCAGAGTGACCGCAGCGGAATCGAGAGCGCACGAATTGGAAGTCGGCCAACCGCTGAAGCAACTTGCCAAGTCAATGTCAGATGTGCCGGACTATTTCTTGCAGACGCTACAAGCTCATTTCCAGGTCCAAGGCAAGGATGGAGAGCTTACGCTGTTGACGAAGGATGGCAAGCCAGCAGTTGACGCAGAGGGGCGAGCCGTCAAGTGTGAGCCTTTGGAACTGGCAAAGTATTTGACCGAGGCGGAAGATGACAGCGAGCGAACAAAACTGTTTCGCAAGATAGTCACAGTTTCGCGAGCTTCCGGCGCTGCGAGCGGGTCCGGTCAACGTCGCACGGCAGCTTCAGGAACGTTCAATCTGGCGAATAACTTCGGCTTGCGTTAGTCCAGGGGCAAAGAATCGGGTTGCTTCCCATGTGGAGGCAAGCCCTTTTCTTGCGCCAAAGATCAGCCTTTCGGCCTCCAGCTAGGCGGTCCAAAATCAAATACTGTGGAGCTTGCTACGGACTCCGGTTCGGGCTGGTATACCGAAGGCTCATGGACTGGCACTGACGCAGCCTGAGAGCCTTCTAGCTGTTTTGGAGCGGCCTCTGGTGAATTGAGCGCAGCTAGTGCCCTCTGTTGCGCGATGGCCTTAGCCTGCCAGTTTTCATCACTGCCGAAGTCTTTGATGACAAGGACATGGGTGGGCGCTACGGCAACCCCTACGTTAACGTTGGCCGAATCGTTCTCCCTGTACCCATGACGCGATTTCAAAATGAAGAATGCATTCACGTTTGCAGGCTTGTTCATTACTGCGGATTGAACGACTAGCGCATGTAAGGCTTGCCGCTCTGTTTCGCGTCCGATCTCAAAAGCCTCTTGGATTGCTTCGTCTTCATCGCACCAGCGCTTGAACGTTTCACGCGATACACCGAAATGCTTTGCAATGCCGACGATTGCATGACCTTGTGCGGCCATCTGTTCGATAGTCGCTGCTGCCCCTGCTGGTGGATGCTTTCTAGGTGCTCCCATGTTCAATGCTCCAATAAGAGGCGAGGGGCAGCGGTTCAGACTGCCCCTCTTTTCCCTGCTGGGGGAACTCTACTTGCTGATGAGGAACGCAATCGGAATTGACTTGCGCTGTGATACGGCTCGCGTCCAATGGGCAGCGTTTGAAAGATCAGTTATGACTGGCGAAGGTCCAACGACTGCATTCGCGCCAGTGCCATCATTCCAACTCATGCCAAGGGGATGCAGTGCCAGATTCCAGCGCGAGAACAACGCAGTCTCACCTGCACCGTTGCCAAAGCTCGGATACCGATAGACTTCGGTTCCGAAGCCTGATACAGGCTCGCTCAAACCGAATCCTACGGCACCAGGACCAAACAGAATCGTGACATAGACTCCAGCGGTCGCTGTGACAAGGTTGTCATCCACGATTACGGCCATGCCTTTGTAAGTCGGAATTACCATACTGTTATCGGACGGCTTGAAATACTGAATTTCATTGTTCTTCAGCATCTCCCCATAGATGTACGAATGGCAGGCAATTGCCTTCATATCGGAAAGGCGGTCGCCAATGGTCAACGCTGTGTCGATGACTGCGGAACCGTTGAACGTGTTCGCCGGGACAGTAACATTCGTTCCCGGTAGGGTCACGGTTCCGGTTGCTCCGCTGACATCATTGACCATGTCGCTGTTGTTGTTGGCGACGTTTGAATAGAGCACGCCAAGCAATGACGCAATGAGCCGGAATTCCCATTGCCGCGCCCAATACGCGCTAACCCTGCTCTGTACTCGCTCCAGGGCATTGCTGCCGCTCAAATCGTTGGCAAGGTCCATCTGCGCCCACGACTGATTGACGAAGGACTTGCGCACTATCAAGTCACGCGCAGTGACTTTCAGAGGGGTTGCAACGTCTGCGGGATTGTCGGTCCCAATGTTGGCTTCCGTATCGGGCAAATCCTGCCAGAACGGCACTGTAAAGCTTGGCGCACCGGCCTGAAGGTACTGCTGCATCAGGTTGTTGCGCACCAGGACGCCGCTCTGGAAAAGCGCGGTACTGACAAGCGAATTCTCAGCAACGTATGCGCTGAAGATTTCAGGAACAATAATGTCTGCAATTTGTGTGGGCATGGGTCCAAACCTCGAATCAAAGTGGGATTTCAGCTTGATTCAGGCTTAGGCGACTGCTTTAACCCGCCCCGACTGGGGATGAAACATGGTGCAGATGCCCGACTGGGCATGAGTTACCTTAGCGCATATCGATGGTGGGTGCAAGTTGTTTTATGACAGATACATACGTGGATGTGACTGGACGGAGATATCTCTAAGAACATCTGACGTTTGCGATTTCGAGTTACTTCCGTGTTTGCTCGGAAGTGCCATCTTGGAAAGAAAACGGTTTCGGGGTCGGAATTTCAATGCAATAATTGCGTATGACATATTCCAAATGTGTCAGTCTAAATACTTGCCGGGATCACTCTGGCCATGTACAATAGGCCAACCTGACGAGGGGGTTTTGAAAATGCGTCAAGCTATTGCCGCCGTGCTACTGTGCTTCGGATGTGTCGCTTCTGCCCATGCGCAGAACGATGCTAAGCCTAACGGCGACAGCATTAAAGATAACGACGAAAAGGTTGTTTTGTCTGGTCGTGTCACTACTGTCAGACTCGCGGACCCCAACACGCCAGTGGTGTTTAATGGCTATGTGATGAGGGTTGCGGACTTTTTGGCTGTGGTTTCCGCAAGTAGCGAAGTGGCACGGCATCTCCGTACCCCGGAGACGCAAAATCATGAAACAGTCCCGCAAGTTCCCCCGTCAAAGCCATTGAATTAAGTGTGAATGTAACTGCGTTTGGAGGCAGGTTCGGGTTCGGCGGTGGTTGAACTGTATTGAACGCGCCGCTCCTGAAAGCAACCAGTAGGTTGTCTAGGTCGCCTGTCCATCCGCCAGCGTTTGTAACCACTCCAAGAACACGGTTCTCATCGTCAATCACCGGCGCTCCAGACAGGCCAGTCGATATTGGCATTTGAACTCTGATGAAGTCATTGGTGGGAATGAACGGCTGACCGCTTCTTGTAAGAGTCGGCAGATTGGTTTTCAGACGAGCACTCATAACGCCTGTGTAAATAGTGAGCGCTTGAAAGGAAAGCCCTGGGTACCCAAGTGCAATGACATGCTCTCCAGGGCGAGACTTTAAATCATCTGCCTCGCGCAGCCAACATGTCCTCGGCTCTCCGGTCGCAATGCGAGCTACGTCCGATGTCCATGCATCTGGATTGGACTCGACCTTGCGAGTTAGGATGTCCGATTTCTTGCCCTTGCTATCCGTGATCGTTATCGAGGGAGGCATCGACAAGTCGGCGTTTATTGATCCATCGGGATTCGCCGTGAAAGTCCGGTCGCCCAATACGTGGGAAGCTGTCGCTAAGTCTCCCTCTGCGCTGATGTAAAATCCGGTACCCAATCGCGGACCCGATTGAATTAACACCAGAGCGCATTGGAGATCGTTGAACCGCTGCGGCAGATTATCGTTGTCTCGATGAGCACTAAATATGTGATGTAGCTGTGCTTCGTGCTTCGGTGCTGGCACTTGTGATTGAGAATCAAGTGCAAGGCAGAAAATCATTGGAAGGTAGAAGAGTGTCTTTATTCTCAAGGGTGTTAGTGGCTCCAAGCTATGATGTTTTAGTGACTCCAAGCTATGATAGTGACCCTGTCTAGGTCAAAATGCAACACTAATTTGCTATAAATGTGAGCGCTAGACACTCATGAATGCGTTAAGAACTCTGGAAGACTTCATGAGTGATTGCCACCTCAATCATTCGCTGGACTAGAAGTTCTGATATTGGGGTGCGACCGGATATGCTTTTGAATCCAGGTGTGACCTGGACATCCTGCGCGGTTCAATGCTTCGGAATAGGGGTATACCCCAAGTTCTAAATTTGACCGAGATTGACGGGGATGGGGGCGCGGCCTCGCACGGATCGCAAATTTGGGGGTGTGGGGGGTGCTCAGTCCAGGCTTTCAACCGTACCGGCTGGGTCTGCGGAGTGAGCGCGAACGACACGCCCCGGATGCAAGTTTGCCCGAAAGTTGCCCGACAAGTTTACTAACTGGTTATCATGCAGACTGTAAGCAATTGATTTAATTGGCGTCCCCGACGGGATTTGAACCCGTGTTATCGCCGTGAAAGGGCGGTGTCCTGGGCCGGGCTAGACGACGGGGACGCGAGAAGTACTTCGGAGTGGCCTCCGAATACCGCACTCTCTGAGGCTAACAACTTGTGGCGGGTGTGTCAAAAGCTGCCAAGCCCGGCATCGGCTATTCTCAGTATCGTGACTTCCCGATTCCGATATCTGGACACCTTGACGATCGTTTTTGTCGTCGTTCTTGTCGTGTCCAACCTGATCGGACCCAAAATCTGTCAGATCGGGCCACTGCTGGTCAGCGGCGCGCAGTTGCTTTTCCCCGTGACCTATATTTGTGGTGACGTTTTCACGGAGGTCTACGGTTACGCTGCGTCGCGCAGGGCCATCTGGATGGGTTTCTTCGCCATGGGATTGCTGGCTGTGATGGGCGAGATTGCTGTTGCGCTTCCACCGGCCCCTGGATGGCACGATCAAGCGGCTTTCGCAACGGTCTTCGGGCTTGTGCCGCGTTTCGCCGTCGCCAGCCTGGTTGCCTATTGGGCTGGCGAGTTCACCAACAGCTATACTTTGGCCAAGCTAAAGATTCTCACCGGCGGCCGTTTCCTGTGGACCAGAACCATCGGCTCAACGATCAGTGGTCAGCTTGTGGACACTGCCGTCGTCATTCTAATCGCGTTTTGGGGAGTCGAGTCCGGACCGAAAATGCTCCTTATGATCGCCTCATCCTACGGCTTTAAGGTTGCCTACGAAACCCTCGCGACCCCGTTGACCTACCTTGTAGTTAACAAGCTGAAGAGGGCTGAAGGGGTCGACGCCTTCGATCGGGGAACCGATTTCAGCCCGTTTGCGTTGTAATTTGTTGAGGAAAGGCTCGTTCAAAGGGGGAGAGGGAGGATCTGGCTCCCCAAATAGCCCCCGGAGAGTACCGAACCGCGTGGCACAATTAATTGCGACCTCGTGCGACTCGTGTCATCTATGAACCGACATCATCTATCTGAACTTGTACCCCTTTCGCAGGGTTTCCGGAAGTCACTTTTTCGTCGAGCTGGTTGAGGCGCAAAATGACAGACAGCAAGCCGGAGATAACTAGTCCTTCAACACCAAGAGAGGCTGAACGTTGAGACGTCTGATATTTCTGAGCATTATTCTTTCCGGCATCGCGGTCTTCCCGTCTGGCTGCAAGCAGCCGGAGGCGGCCGCAAAGGCTCCGGCGATGCAAGCATTCCCGGTTCAGACGGAATCCGTCGCACTGGCTCCGGTGGAGCAGAGCTCCGATTTCGTCGCGACTATCAAGTCGCGCCGTTCCGTCACTGTCATGCCGCAGGTGGATGGTAACCTTACGCAGATTCTGGTCAAATCCGGCGATCGCGTTCACGCTGGCCAGGTGATCATGGAGATCGACCCGCGGCGCCAACAGGCGCTCGTGGATGCCCAGCGCTCCACCGAGAACCAGAAAAAAGCTCTCTATGACTACAACGAGTTGGAGATCGAACGGCAGCGGAAGCTTTTCGAAGCCGGAGTCACCAGTCGCGACACGCTTGACCAGGCCGAGCAGTCTTTCCGGAATACGCGGGCTGATTGGGAGTCCGCAATCGCGACTCGTAAGTCGCTTGAGGAGCAGCTCGCGTACTATCGCGTCAAGGCGCCATTCGATGGGGTGGTTGGCGATGTTCCGGTTCACTTGGGCGACTATGTGACGTCCACCACCGCTCTGACGACAGTGGATGAAAACAAGGATCTTGAAGCCTATATCTACGCGCCGACGGAGCGCAGCGGACAGGTTCGTCTGGGGCTCCCGGTGCGGCTTCTGGATAGTGACGGAAAAGTTGTTGAGAACACCAGTGTCGACTTCCTCTCGCCGCAGGTCGATAGCCAGTTGCAGGGAATCCTGCTCAAGGCTCCTGTGCATAGCACCTCTGATGTTCTCCGGTCGGCGCAGCTGGTTAAGGCGCGGGTGATCTGGAAGAGCTCGCCGCAGCCGGTGATCCCGGTTCTCGCTGTATCGCGACAGGGAGGACAGAGTTTTGTGTTTCTCGCGCAGCAGCAACCGGACGGCCACTTCGCAGCGCGCCAGACTGCTGTGACTCTGGGAGAAACTGTCGGCAACTCGTACGCCGTTACCGCCGGTCTCAAAGAAGGCGACAAGGTGATTGTCTCGGGAACACAGTTTCTTGTGGATAACATGCCGGTACTGCCACACGGCTAAGAAATGGTTTGTAAGACAGTGGAAGTCGTGGCTGCAAAAAGCGCAATCGCGTTAGCTGGCACGAGCTGGCTATCGCATAGATTCAGCATTGCATTGCAGTCACGTTGATTTGGAGCGCTCCGGTCGGAGCCGATTCCACCTTCGTGGAACTGTTCTAGGCGAGCCAGATGCATAGGAAGGACGACAAGCCTTGTTCGTAGATTTCTTCATTCACCGTCCAGTATTCGCTACAGTGTCGGCGCTCCTTATTATCCTGGCCGGCGCGGTGTGCATTCCCACTTTGCCGATCTCCCTTTATCCCACTCTCGCGCCACCGCAGGTCGTGGTAACTTCCTCATACGTCGGCGCGGACGCTGAGACGGTGGAGAAAGCAGTTACGATCCCGCTGGAAGAGTCGATCAACGGCGTCGAGGGCATGCACTACATCGAGTCGGCCAGCACCAACAACGGTGTCAGCACGATCACGGCCACCTTCAACACCGGCTATGATCTGGATATCGCCGCGGTAGACGTGCAGAATCGAGTTGCCAGCGTCACTGGACGCTTGCCCTCCGCTGTCAACGCCGCGGGCATCACCATCACCAAAGCGAACAGCAACTTCGTGTTCGGCTCGGGCTTCTATACCGAAGACAATCGGTACTCCAACGAGTTCATCTCCAACTATCTGGATGTCTACGTCAAGGACGCCATTAAGCGTGTCAAGGGCGTTGGTGACGTGGTTATCTTCGGTGAGCGCAAATACGCCATGCGCGTGTGGCTCGATCCAGCCAAATTGGCCGAACGGTCCCTTACCGCGACTGATGTCGTCAATGCACTGACTGAGCAAAACGTCGAAGTGCCTGCTGGGCAACTTGGTCAGCCACCGTCTGACAACAAACAGTCCTTCCAGGTCGCAGTGCGTGTCGTCGGAAGGCTTAGCGACCCGGAGCAATTCAATAACATTATTGTCAAAAACACTCCAAACGGCTTGGTCCTGTTGAAGGATGTCGGCCACGCTGTTGTTGGCGCCGAAGACTATAGCAGCAACCTGAAGTTCCAGGGATATGACGCCGTCGGCCTCGGCGTGCAACAGCTTTCCAACGCCAATGCGCTGGATGTGGACCGGGACGCCAAAGCGATGCTCAAGGAGTTGTCCAAGAGCTTTCCGCCGGGTCTGAAATATGCCGTGGCCTTCGATTCGACGACGATCGTCGGCGACTCGATTCATGAGGTCCTGATCACCCTCGGCGAGGCGATCATCATCGTCATCGTGGTGATTTTTCTCTTTCTCCTCGACTGGCGCGCGACGATTATTCCGGCCGTGACGATTCCTGTGTCGTTGATAGGTACATTCGCGTTCATCAAAATATTCGGTTTCTCGATCAATTCGCTCACGCTCTTCGGAATCACTCTCGCCACGGGTTTGGTGGTCGATGACGCCATTGTTGTGATTGAAAACGTGCAGCGCCACATTGCGCTGGAGCATTGCGACCCTCATAAGGCAGCCTCCGAGGCTATGGGCGAAGTCACCAGTGCAGTTATCGCCACGTCGCTGGTCCTGATTGCCGTCTTTGTCCCGGTTTCTTTCTTCCCAGGTACGACTGGCATTCTTTACAGGCAGTTTTCGCTGACAATTGCTTTTGCGATCGCTATATCTGCCTTCAACGCACTTACTCTGTCTCCGGCTCTGGCCGCGCTGTTCCTGCGCGGAGAAGAAGCGAAATACCAGCAACTCGATTTCCTGCGTATTCGCCCGCTGTCTAGAGCCTATTCCGGATTCGCGCATGGGATCGATAACTCAATCGGCTGGATATCCCGTACTTATGCCCGGCTGATTCATTTCACACTGAAGCTGCGCTATGTACTCTTGATCCTCTTCTTCGCGGGCCTTGCGGCAACCGGTTGGATGTATCTGCACGTCCCGACAGGATTCATTCCCCAGGAAGATCAGGGCTATCTGATGGTGGTCGTTCAGGCGCCCCCAGGAGCGTCGCTCTCCGACACAACCGCCATCGCGGATCGCGCCCAATTGTTGCTGGCGCAGAACCACGATATCGCGGGCGCGTTCGCCGTTTCTGGTTTCAGTCTCAATGGCGCTTCGCCAAATGCGGGTATCATCTTTGCGGCTCTTACCCCATCCGACCAGCGTCTTGGCAAGGGCCATTCCTCGGCGGATATCGTCGCCAGCCTCGGGCCTAAGCTTTTCATGGTGCCGGGCGGAATTGTCGCAATGTTTGAGCCGCCTGCGGTCCAAGGCCTCGGCTCCTTTGGCGGCTTTCAGTTCATGCTTCAGGATCTGGGCAAGAATACGCTCGCGGACCTCGATCAGGTTTCGCACAACATCATCGGTGCGAGCCGCGATCCTAAGCTCGGTCTCACTGGCCTTTTCACCAGCTTTTCGGCCAGCGATCCGCAGTTGCTCGTTACTATTGACCGCCAGAAGGCGAAGGCGATGGGTGTTTCGCTCACGCAGATCTCCACGACACTCAACGTCTTCATGGGGTCGGAATACGTCAACGACTTCGACTACAACAACCGCACCTATCGCGTCTATGTACAGGCCGATCAACCCTTCCGCATGAAGGAAACCGATCTGCATTCCTTCTACGTGCGCTCGGATACCACGAATCAGATGGTGCCGCTCGACAACCTCGTCAATATCAAGGATTCGGCGGGCCCGCAGGTCATTTCGCATTACAATCTCTTCCGTTCTGTTGAAATCGACGGCTCGGCCGCGCCGGGCAAAAGTTCAAGCGAGGGCATCGCTTCCATGGAGCAGCTTGCGCGCAAGGTCATGATGCCCGGCATGACCTTCAGTTGGACAGGACTCACCCAGGAAGAAATCGAGTCCAGCGGCAAGGCGGTCATCATCTTCGCGCTGGGTTTGTTGGTCGTTTACCTCACCCTGTCGGCCCAGTACGAAAGCTTTGCGCTTCCATTCATCATTCTTCTTGCCGTTCCCATGGCCGTGCTCGGAGCTTTGGGAGCCGTAGCTGTCCGAGGACTTTCGGACGATGTCTACTGCCAGATTGGTCTGGTTATGCTCATCGGCCTCTCGGCAAAGAACGCGATTCTCATCGTCGAGTTCGCGGAGCAACTGCGCGCAAAGGGACGGTCCATTGCGGAAGCAGCGATTGAGGCGGCTGAACTGCGTCTCCGTCCGATTCTGATGACTTCGTTCGCCTTCATTCTCGGCGTTATGCCGCTGGTTTTTGCCACGGGTGCCGGCGCGCTTGGCAGGCACTCGGTGGGAACAACGATTGTCGGAGGAATGTTGCTCTCGACGGTTCTGAACTTGGTCTTTATTCCTGTGCTCTACGTGATCCTCAGCGGTCTGCTGGCTCGTATCAAGCCCAGGAAAAAGCCGGAGGGTTGTGAGGAAGAAGCGGTCGTCGCGTAATTCTTGACTAAATTCTGCCCCGTCGCCAGCGGCAGCCATCTGGCGACAGGGCGGAGCAAGATCAGCGTTTGGCCTGTCCCTTCGTGTCGTCCGATGCGATTCGGTGCGCAATCACTCCATCGCGAATGCGCTGATAGACCTCTGGCGTCACGACTCCCTGATCCACTAAGTCGAGCTTGGTCCGGTAAGGGCGAAAGCGAACGATTCGCTCGGCCCAACTGGCTGTCATTCCCGGCACTGTCAGCAACTCCGTCACGGTAGCCCGATTGATATCCACGGGGTCGGCCGAGTGGTTGGTGGACGGCATTTGCGCCGATGCAATCAGCGAGAATGCCAGGACTTGAGAGCAGATAGCGATTCGGGAGTTCACTTCTAAATTCTCCGCTATGCACCTGCCGTACGACCGACGCGCGGAATGAAAAGATTCACGTTGGCGTAGTTGAAAATGCGGTTCTGACTGCTAAAAGCGACAAAGAAGTAGCCCCCCGGGGGGGGTACTGTTTTTATGGCGTATCTTGCGTTGAATGTGTAACTTGCGGCGAAATTAAGGCGCGATTTATGGCGGTTTTAGGCTGTTTTTGCGCGCTTTTTTTACTCGAATTGATGATGTCCATCGGTGGTTGAGCAGGGGATGGGCGGGGTAACTGGGAATGCTGCGGTGGATGCTGGTGGTCCAAACCTCACGCTCCAGTATGCGCCAGCCAAGGATAATTCCGCGCAACATGGCGAGAGGAACTGGGAATGGTTGCGCATTTGACAAATCGAGGCGTCTTGCTTAGGGTAATTTCTTAGATGCAGATTCACCGCCATCATCGTCATCACCACCATCACGGGATGAACATGCCGGCGGACTGCTATGGCCTAAGCTGAACGGCCAGAACCAACAGCAGGATTGAAAGAAGCCCGCCGGCGTTAGACGCCAGCGGGCTTTTTGCTTCTTCTGCTGGCATCTTCGACATCGACGGACAGAACAGACGGTCAAAATTGACGTCAAGCCGAAACCCTAAACCGGAAGTGAGAGATTCCAAGGATCAAAAGATGACTACTGCGCTACCCGAAATAGATTTCGACAAGATGGATGGCCTCGTCCCGGGCGTTGTCCAAGACAATGCAACGGGAGAAGTCCTGATGCTCGGCTTCCTCAACCCGATCAGCTACGCCAAGACCCTGGAAACCGGCTTCGTCACCTTTTGGAGTCGTACCCGGCAGAAGCTCTGGATGAAGGGTGAAACCAGCGGTAACCGCCTGCGAGTCATTTCCGCAGCCACCGATTGCGACAACGATACTCTCGTATTCAAAGTCGTGGTGGAAGGCGACGGTCTGGTCTGCCACGAAGGCACCGTTTCCTGCTTCACCAAGCAGATCCCGATTTCAACTGAGATTGCAGCAGAGGTGCAGAGTGGCAAATAAAATTCGTCTCGGAATCCCGAAAGGCAGCCTGCAGGATGCAACGCTGGCCCTCTTCAAACGCGCTGGCTGGAATATCTACGCAGACGGCCGCTCCTATTTTCCCTCGATTGACGACAAAGAAATCGAGTGTATGCTGATCCGTGCTCAGGAGATGGCCCGCTACGTCGAACACGGCGTTCTCGACGCAGGCCTGACGGGCATTGACTGGGTGGTCGAAAGCGGCCTGAACGTCACCAGCATCACTTCACTTACCTATGCCAAGCAAAGCCGCCGCAAGGTCCGCTGGGTGCTGGCTGTTCCCGAGGGCAGCGGCTTCGAAAAAGCCGAGGACCTCGAAGGCAAAACTATCGCCACAGAACTGGTCGGCGTGACCAAGAGCTACTTCGAGAAAAAGGGTGTGAATGTCAAAGTGGAGTTCAGTTGGGGAGCCACCGAAGTCAAACCGCCCATGCTGGCGGACGCGATTGTAGAAGTTACGGAAACCGGAAGCTCGCTGAAAGCCAATCGCCTCACGATTATCGACACAGTCATGGAGAGTGAGACGCACCTGATCGCGAGTCAGTCGGCGGTGAATGACGAGTGGAAGCGAAATAAGATTGAATCCATTGCATTGATGCTGCGCGCTGCCATTGACGCACAGTCGCAGGTGGGCTTGATGTTGAATGTCGAGCGTAAGAATTTGCAGACGATCCTCGAAGTGCTGCCCGCTCTCAATTCACCCACGATTTCAGAGTTGAGTAACCCGGAGTGGGTGGCCGTGAACACAATCCTTGAGGAAACAACCGTTCGCGAAGTAGTCCCACGCCTCAAGGCTGCTGGAGCTACCGGTATCGTCGAATATCCGCTGAACAAAGTGGTTCTGTAACCCATAGACCTACTGTTTCCTGAAATTCAAACAAGTAAGGGCGTCCCATCTTTGCCGTCGTGTCATTGCGACAAGGGTGGGACGGCCCAAAATCGTTGAGGGTAACCGACAACCATGCGACTTCTCCGAACAACAGGACGTGGCGCCAAACAGGCCGAGGCAAAGCTCGTTGAGCTTGAAAGACGCGGTGGTGCTGCGCTGGATAACGTTCTTCCCACAGTCCGAAAGATTCTTCGCGAGGTGCGAGGCCAGGGTGACCGCGCCCTTCTGCGCTTCGCACGCAAATTCGATGGGTTGACGCCAAACTCACCGGTTCGCGTCACCACCGAAGAGACTGCGTCAGCGTGGCAGCATCTTGATCCAGCGCTTCAACGGGCTCTCGAAACGGCTGCGGTCAATATTCGCGCCTTCGCGCAGAGACAATTGCCGCCATCCTGGAACTTCTCACCCGAGTTTCCAACCGGTGGCGGTCTCACGACCGGTCAATTTGTTCGTCCGATTGAATCGGCAGGCTGCTATGTCCCCGGCGGCCGTCATCCCCTGCCGTCGACCATGTTGATGACTGTGATTCCGGCGCAGGTCGCAGGCGTCAGCCGAATTGTTGTCACTTCGCCGCGTCCCGCGCCAGAAACTCTCGCAACCGCATATCTGCTCGGCATCACCGAGTTCTACCGCATTGGTGGAGCACATGCCATTGCCGCCCTGGCCTACGGAACGGAGTCGATTCCATGTGTGGCGAAGATCGTCGGCCCTGGGAACCTGTACGTGACCGCTGCAAAGCGTTCGGTCGCGTTTGATTGTGCAATCGATATGCTTGCCGGTCCTACGGAGATCGTCGTCACCAGCGAGCAGGGAACTCCGGAAGGCATTGCCTCCGATCTTGTGGCGCAAGCCGAACACGATCCCGAAGCTCTCGCTATCTTCATCACCACCAACGAGCCGCTTGCGCTCGCCGTGATTGAAGAAGCAAAGCAGCGCAGCCTCAAGAACACAGTAGCTCGTGAGGCTCTGCACAAGAACGGATACATCTTCCTCGTGGCTTCAACGGAAGAAGCTCATATTCTCACCAACCGCCTCGCTCCAGAACACCTGACAGTCGATTCCGAGGCTGATCTGGCGTGGATTCAAAACGCGGGCAGCGTCTTTATCGGGCAGCATTCGCCGCAGCCAATGGGCGACTACATATCCGGCCCCAACCACACACTGCCTACCGGCGGAATGGCGGCGGTTCGTGGAGGGTTGAGCGTGATGGACTTCGTCAAGCTCATCACCACACAGCAATACACTGCTGCAGGACTGGCTGAGTTGGGTCCACACGCCATTTGCCTTGCGGAAGCCGAAGGGCTCGTCGGCCACGCCGAGGCGATTCGCACTTGTATGGAAGCTGGCGTTCTACCCCGCGCAAAATCAGGAAAGCGAGGAAAAGCATGACCCCCGATCAAGCCGTCAAGGATTTAGCTGCAACCGAAATCCAACCGCGAGCGCGGGTCCTCGCGATGCCCGAATATCATCCACCACTGGGTCATCGCGACCGCTTGCGCCTGGACTTCAACGAGAACACGCTCGCTTGTTCTCCGGCAGTGAAGACCGCTCTCGAAAATATCTCCGCCACCGACCTCACCCGCTACCCGGAGCGCGAACCCGTCGAAGCTCTGGTGGCAAATTATCTTGACGTGGCTCCGGAGCAAGTCCTTCTGACCAACGGTGTTGACGAGGCCATTCACGTTCTGTGTCAAGCCTTCCTCGACGCTGGCGATGAGCTGCTTCTTCCGGTTCCCACGTACACGATGTACGAGATTTACGCCTCGTCCACTGATGCTACCCTGCGTAAAGTTCAGGCCGCAGACGACTTCCGATTCCCCTTCGAATCTCTTCTAGGCGCAATCAATGCGCGCACTCGCATCATTGCTATCGCTAATCCCAACAGCCCGACCGGCAGCGTCGCCACGCGGGAACAGATTTTGGCCATAGCACAGGCCGCGCCCGGAGCCATCATTCTTGTGGACGAAGCTTATTTTCACTTCTACGGTCAATCCGTCATCGATCTGGTCGGCAAGGTTCCAAATCTGGTTGTCGCCCGCACTTTTTCGAAGGCTTACGGACTTGCCGGGCTTCGCCTTGGGCTGCTTGCCGGGCCTGAATCGCTGCTGCGCTGGGTTCGCCGAGTGCTCTCTCCCTACAGTGTGAATTCGGTTGCTCTGGCTGCCCTCACTGCGGCGCTGAAAGACCAAAGTTATATCGACTGGTATGTGGCTCAAGTCAAACAAGCCCGCGCAGAATTTCTATCCGGCCTCACCGGGCTCGGTCTGGATTACTGGCCTACCGAAGCGAATTTTGTACTCGTCAACATCGGCGCAACGCATCGGGAATTCGTCGCAGCCATGCGCGAGCAGGGAATTCTTGTCCGCGATCGCTCAGCCGATCCCGGCTGC
The DNA here is from genome assembly GCF_025685625.1 of Acidicapsa acidisoli. NCBI lineage: Bacteria > Pseudomonadati > Acidobacteriota > Terriglobia > Terriglobales > Acidobacteriaceae > Acidicapsa > Acidicapsa acidisoli. The sequence goes on along the minus strand of NZ_JAGSYI010000006.1, from coordinate 251,473 downwards.
CTGGGCTGCGTCCGCATCACCATCGGCACGCCTGAACAGATGCGAACTGCACTCACCGCCGTCGAAAGTTTTCTGAAATCCAATCCAGCCGGAGCATCCAAATGACCGCGCCTCAAGCGAACAGGACCGCCGAAATCATACGTCATACTACCGAGACGAAGATCGATCTTCATCTCACCATCGAAGGCCGCGGTCAGTATAAGGTTGCGACTGGCATTCGCTTCTTCGACCACATGCTCGAACTGTTCACTCGCCACGGTGGCTTTGACCTTGATCTCACCTGCCGGGGCGACCTCGATGTCGATCAGCACCACACCGTCGAAGACGTCGGTATCGCGCTCGGCGAGGCCTTTGCGCGCGCTATCGGTGACAAGCGCGGCATTAACCGCGCCGGTTATTTTCTGATGCCCATGGATGAAACCCTCGCCATTGCGGCCATCGACCTGAGCGGTCGCACGGCGTACGCAGTCGACACAAAGGTCCGAACTCGCCTCGTCGGCGATCTGCAGACCGAACTGGTTACGGATTTCTTCGAGGGCTTTGCTCGCGGAGCGCAGGCCAATGTTCACGTGAAGACGATGTACGGACGCAGCAATCACCACAAGATTGAGGCGATCTTCAAGGCCTTTGCACGCGCCCTGCGCGTGGCCTGCTCGAGGGACAGCCAACTGGCCGAGATGCTGCCCAGCACCAAGGGGCTTCTCTGATGACGACTCCAGTTACCGTCATCGACTACAAGGCAGGCAATCTGACCTCGGTCGTCAAATCCCTGCGCCATCTCGGGGCAGAGGTCTCGGTCACGGATGGGCCGGAGCCATTGGTCTCCGCCGAACGCATCATCCTGCCTGGCGTCGGGCATTTTGCCGCCACGCGCCGGCTCGATGAGACTGGCCTGACCGCCGCCATTCGCGCTGCCATCGAACGGGGCGTTCCTTTCCTCGGCATCTGCGTTGGAATGCAATGGCTGTACGCTGGCAGCACCGAGGCTCCAGACCAACCGGGCTTAGGTTATCTACCGGAAGTTATCGAGCACTTTCCCGATGGCTCGGAGAAAGTGCCGCACGTCGGCTGGAACCAGATCAACGTCCGTCCGACGTCGCGCCTGTTTGCTGGCGTTCAATCGGGTGAGTTCGCATATTTCACCCATTCGTGGCGGGCTCCGGTTACAGATGCGACGGTCGCCACTACGGACTATATCCAGCCCTTTGCCGCCGCAGTCGAGGACCGAAATGTCTTCGGCGTTCAATTTCATCCCGAAAAGTCGGGCGAGACCGGCCTCACAATCCTCAAAAACTTTCTGGAGTTGCAGCCATGCTGACGCGCCGCATCATTGCCTGCCTTGACGTCCGCGATGGCCGCGTGGTCAAAGGTGTTCAGTTCGTAGACCTCGTTGACGCGGGCGATCCAGCCGCGCTCGCTCATCGCCATGCGCAGGAAGGTGCGGACGAAATCGTGCTGCTTGATATCACCGCCACGCATGAGGGGCGCGCCACGTTGCTTGATACCGTTCGCCGCACAGCGCAGTCTCTTTTTGTCCCGTTTACGGTCGGCGGCGGAATCCGCACGGCGGCTGATGCGGAAGCGGTCTTCGAAGCTGGGGCGGACAAGGTCAGTATCAACTCCGCCGCGCTTGCGGATCCTGATCTCATCGGGCAGATCGGCGCCAGTTTCGGAGCGCAGGCGGTCATCGTAGCCATTGATGCTCGTCGTGACGTTAACGCTTCCGATCCGGTCCGCAACGCTCGTGTGTTCACCCATGGGGGTCGCAAAGATGCCGCCCGTACTGCCGTCGAGTGGGCTCGCGAAGCCGAGTCGCGAGGCGCGGGCGAAATCCTCCTCACCTCGATGGACTCCGACGGCACTCGCGCAGGTTTTGATTGCGAGCTCACCGCCGCGGTCAGTTCGGCTGTTCGAATTCCCGTCATCGCTTCAGGAGGTGCTGGAACTGTCGGTCACTTTGCCGACGTTTTTGGCGCGGGCAAGGCCGATGCGGCGCTTGCTGCGAGCATCTTTCACTTCGGCGTTTCCAGTGCTCGCTCGCTTAAGCAAAAGCTGGCTCAACTTGGCATTCCTGTGAGGCTTCCATGCTGATTCCATCTATCGATCTGCTCGGCGGCCGCATTGTGCAGCTTGTCCAGGGCGAAAAGTTGCGCCTGGCATTCGACGACTTTGAGTACTGGATCGAACGCTTTTCCAAGTACCCGCTCGTTCAGCTCATCGACCTCGACGCGGCCATGCGCCAGGGCGACAACGCAGCTCTCGTTGCACAGATTGCAAAGCGTCTCCCATGCCAGGTTGGCGGTGGTATCAGCACGGTCGAGCGCGCTCAGGCGGTGCTCGCAGCCGGAGCGCAGCGGGTTATTGTTGGTTCATCGCTTTTCAAAGAAGAGCATGGAACTGGCAGCGTAAACACCGCGTTCGCCAGCGAACTTGCGGCAGCGGTCGGTCCGGAGTGCATCGTTGCTGGAATCGACTCGCGAGGCGGCAAGATTGCCATCAAAGGCTGGAAGGCTCAGGTTGCGCTTACTCCCGAAGATGCCATCCCCGCTCTCGAACCATATGCTGCGGCTTTTCTGTACACGCACATCGATGGTGAAGGTCTCATGCAGGGCTTTCCTGTCGAAATTGCCGCACGCCTGCGCGCCCTGACCCAACGCCAACTCATCGTGGCCGGTGGCATTCGCGCGCAGGAGGAGATTGATGCGCTTGCCGCGATGCAGGTCGATGCCGTAGCCGGAATGGCTGTCTACACGAACCTGCTGGCGGTCTAAAGAATCCGAATGGAAGGGCTTTGCGGCAGGTGAACTGCCGTTAACCCTTCCTTTGCATTCGCTCAATCATGTGAACAACCGATTTCACCATTCGCGTGGAGTGTTCGGAAATATCCTTGGTCACCGCGGACTGTTGTTCGATGGCAGTCGCCACGCTGGTTACATATTGATTGACCTGACCCACTCCTGCAACAGTCTGCTGGATGCTCGATGCCACTTTGCCTGAGATCAGCTGGACCGATCCGATCTCTCGCGCAATCTGATCTGTGGCCTTTGCAGTCTGGTTGGACAAATTCTTGACTTCCGTCGCCACAACAGCAAATCCCCTTCCGGCGTCGCCAGCACGCGCTGCTTCAATGGTCGCATTGAGCGCCAGTATATTGACCCGCTCGGCAATGTCCCGAATGAGACTTACGACCTTTTCCATGGAAGTCATCGACGTCATGAGACTCGCAGCTTCGGTCCCTGATGTCGTTGATGTCGCCAGAATATTGTCTGCAGCCGCACGGGACATTTCCATGTTGCGGCCGATTTCCGCAATCGAGCAGGACATTTCTTCGGTAGCCGTGGCCACGCTTTCCGCAGTCAGTTGCGTGGACTCAACCTGGTTCATGATTTCCGTAAGATCCGTGGCAAACTTTACGACCTTTATCGGCTTGCCGTCCGGATCGAGAATCGGAATGTAGCTGGCCTGCAGCCAGATTTTCTTACCGCCCTTGCCGATGCGCTTAAATGCTCGCGAGTCGGCTCTGCCAGCGCGCAGATTGCGCCAGAACTCCCGATACCCCTCGCTGTTTGCTTCATTTGTCTCCACAAACATACTGTGGTGTTTGCCCTGTACTTCCGGGAGCGCGTACCCGGTCAGATCCAGGAACAACTGATTTGCCGTCTGAATTGTCCCGTCCAAGTCAAATTCGATGACTCCCTGTACCCTATGGAGGGCCGAGAGCTGCCCCTCAAAATCCGCGTTCCGCATAGTCTGCTGTGTGACATCGGTGGCGAATTTCACCACGCCGGACACCTTCCCGTCTACACCAAACACGGGGTTGTAACTGGCCTGAATCCAGACATCTTTGCCCCCCTTGCCGATCCGCTTGTATACGGCCGAATCAAATTCGCCGCGCCGAAGCTTTGCCCAGAACTCTTCGTATTTTGCGCTTTGCGCGTAGAACGGTTCGACGAAAATCCTGTGGTGCCTTCCCTGAATTTCGTCCAGCGAGTATCCCATCGTTCCCAGGAAGTTTTCGTTCGCATCGGCTACGATGCCGTTCAGGTCGAACTGAATCATCGCGAGCGACCTGTTCATAGCCTTGATGAGGCCACTCTCTTCGCTGGATTGTGTTACGACGCTTCCGTTGACGGCAGCGCCGTTTTCGCGCCGGAAGATAGTATTCAGCATGTTAGCTCCTTTGAAATAACTCTTTGCGCTGACTTGCTTCCTCTTTCTCGGGTCAAAGTTTCCGCCCTCGAAGCAGCTATCGCTGGAATTCCCCCTGGCCCAAGCCAAGCGTTGCATCTCGCTTATCGACACACAAGAGGAAACCATCAGCGCTTGCGAGACGAATAGCATCGCATTGTTCCGATGATGCATATCTTCCAGGTACCAGTCCCGATTTGTGTTTTTCCGATTCTCGTTCCCACAATCCGCTATGCTGGAAGGTATATCTCATCCGGGGGAATTCAGATCATGGCCACCAAGGCAAGTGGGCTGCGCATTGCCAAGCGCCTCGACGAGGTTGGTTTCTCTGACATCGTGCAGATTCGAAATAAGATCATGGCCCTCCGCGCAGCTGGCCAAAGAGTACACATGTTACACGGCGGCGAGCCTTACTTCGAGACTCCCGAACCGATCAAATACGCAGCGATTCAGGCTCTTGTGGACAACCAGACTCACTACGCGGCGTCCTCGGGAATCGCACCCCTGCGTGAAGCCCTGGCCGCCAAGCTCACGACGAAGAACAACATCCCATCCACGCCCGATCAGGTCATCGCCACTGTCGGCGGCTCGCAGGCATTGTATGGAGCTTTCCAGAGCGTCCTCGATCCCGGCGACGATGCCCTGGTGTTTTCCCCGTATTGGACTCCGATCGCTGATCTGGTCCGGGGAGCCCAGGCACGTCCGCTGCTCGTTCCCACCAGTACCGCTCGACGCAACGGCATCAGCAGCACTCTCGCTCAGTTCTCCACGGAGAACACCCGCTGCATCTACTACAACACCCCGCAAAACCCCAGCGGCGTCGTCTTCACCCGCGCCGAGGCGGAGGAAGTTGCTGCATTTGCGATCAAACGTGACCTGATTGTCGTCGCCGACGAGGCATATGAAGACCTGGTCTACGACGGCTCTCATTTCTCCATCGCTTCGCTCCCCGGCATGGCCGAGCGAACCATCACCTGCTTCACCTTCTCCAAGACCTACGCGATGACCGGCTGGCGTGGCGGCTACGCATGCGCTCCAGAGCCATTCATGACTGCACTCCGGAAGATTGTTCTCTACTCCACCAACGGCGTCACCACCCCAGTCCAATACGCCATGCTTCAGGCGCTCAAGACTCCCACGTCTGAGATCGATTTCCGCCTGGAAGAGTATCGCAAGCGCCGCGACCTGCTCGTCGACGGCCTCAACTCGGTCGGCCTCGCGTGCGACCCTCCGGCAGGCGCTTTCTATGCCTTTCCAAATACCGAAAAAATTCACCGGAACAGCCGAACTGCCGCAGAGATTCTTCTCGAGAAGGCACATATTGCGACGATTCCCGGCTCCGTCTTCGGCGCGCAAGGGGAGGGGCATCTGCGTTTTGGCTATGCCATTTCCATTCCAGAGATCGAGGCGTGCGTAGAGGCGCTGAAAGAATTCTTCCGCTAGAAGCTAGCATCTGGTAGCTGACGGTTGCCTCTCACCCCACGGCCCGATTGGTTTCAATGCGTGAGCTTCGCAGCAGTCGAGCCAACTGCTTCAAATGCAACTGCACGGCGTACACCCGCAGAATCTCAGACTGGGGAAAATCAAGGCTAGCAGGCTGAATCTCGGCCATCTTCGCCTTCATAGCCGTGATGTCGTCTTCCAGCATCAACCCCGTCGGAGCCTCATCAAATCGCCAGCGGTGAATGCATCCGGCCACATACTGGAATCCGCGATGAATATCGGCCGCCAGCCGTCCCAACTCCGGCTCCAGGCGAGCCGCGTATTGATCGTCACTGCTATCCTTGACGGCTAATCCGAGCGCATTCAGCAAATCTCCCAGCTCCAGCCCGAATTGGTGCAGCATGGACAGTCCTTCGAGCGACGCTGGACCTCCGGAAGGCTCATTACGGGCCTCATCCAGCAGTTGGCCATTGGCCGCGACCGTCTCATCCACGTCCTTCCAGAGTTGAGTCAGGTTCTCGGCCGGCTTACCGCGAAAGCCTTCCAGTATCGCCGCAAATAATGCTCCCATCAGCAGATACTCCTGCGTCAATCCGTCGCGCAGGCGCATGCGGGCTCGGCTTGGCAGTACCAGCGTAGAGATTCCCAGCGCGACGACGATTCCCAGGAGAACCTCCAGGACGCGGTGCGCCGGCATCGTCCAGTTGGAGCCGCTCCGATGCACGAGCATCAAGATCGTGACCGTCACTCCCGCGAGCCGCGAGCTGTTCTTTAGACCCAGCAGGCTGCATGTCATCATCGAGACGATTACCGCGGCAAGATAAGGCCAGATTCCCACGCCCAGAAATGAAAACGCCGCGCCATATGCCGCCCCAATCAGCGTTCCTATCAGCCGGTCGCGCGAGGCGGTCACCGTAGAACCCACATTGGACTGAAGCACAATAATAGCGCTGATCGAACCCCAGTAACCGTCCTGCAGCCCCGCCAGCTTCGCCAGCCAGTAGCAGAGTCCGGCGGCCAGAGCCGTCTTTGCCGCCAACAGCATCATCGCTCGCTTTTCGAAAGTCAGGAATCCGGTTTCCTTGGGGCTGACCACAGGAAGCTTCAGGGCCAACGTCTCTTGTGACCAGTTTCTCCGAGAAGATAGCTGCATACTGTTTCCAGATTACGTCTCAGCCCGATTAGAGCAAAATCGGTGGTAAAGCCAAAATTCTGAACACATCCCCAACCGGGGAACTCATTCCTAATCTTACGATTCGTTCATCTTGCTCAATTTGTTGCCACTTTTTGCGCCGTCGTGAGTCCAAGATGTACTTCGTTTTCTTTCGCAAGGGGTGCCATTATTCCAATGCAAGTCCGTCTCGGCTCAGTCCTGCCCATCTGCCTGCTGGGTTTGTTGGCAGTCTCACCAGGCATTGCGGCTACGCTTTCAGACGTCTCGCAACCTTCAATCGCCACAATCGGCGCGAGTTCTGACGGGAAGGCCAGCGTGGTCGGAAATCTACCACCCACCGGCGACGATGCTCTGCCGGACGCTCCTCAAGCCCAGTCATCCTCGGCGTCTACCACCGCCTCCACCACCCCGGCTGCGCCCGTTGGTCCGCAGCAGACCAAGCGCATTCTGTTTATTGTCCCAAATTTCCGCTCCGTTTCAGCGGACGTCAAATTGCCCCCGACGACCTCCCGGGAAAAACTAAAGTTATTCTTCGAAGACAGCTTCGACTACTCCGCCTTTGTGGAAGTGGCAATCCTCGCGGGGCTCGCCGAAGACAAGAACTCCGAACCCGAGTTCCATGGCGGAGCTCCCGGCTATGCTCGTTATTACTGGCACAGCTTCGCCGACAACGTGGATGGAAACCTCATGACCGAATATGCGGTTCCTGTCCTCACCCGCGAAGATCCGCGCTATTACACCCTCGGCCACGGTGGATTCCTGCATCGGAGCGCCTATTCGGTCTCCCGGCTGTTCATTACCCGTAACAATCAGGGCAACCCTACTCCCAACTTCTCCGAGATCGTCGGCAATGGCGCCGCAGCCGGAGTCGCCAACCTCTACTATCCCGGCCAAGAGCGCACCTGGACGAAGACCGGCCAGCGTTGGGTTCTTCAGGTTGGCATAGACGGCTTATCTAACCTGGTAAAAGAGTTCTGGCCGAATATCAACGACAAGATATTTCACGACAAATATTGACGGAGATTGGTTCCTCCTCCGTTCCACCTCAGAGCCGTCTTTCAGGCGGCTCTATCTTTCTGTTCGCGTCTGTGCAGATCAAGGAAGCTTGCGTTGCAGCGTGGGTGAACGGGTTTCAACGCGTCCGGCGACTCGGAGGGCGATCCTGTTGGAACCAAATCCTAGTAGCATAATCCAGAGGACTTTCGACTTCAAATATGCTCAGAGTAGGCTATCCCGCTTCGCTTCCCGTCGAACTGATTAAGGAATTTCCCACCGGGATTGAACTGATTCCCATCCCCTCGAATCCAGAGGGAGAGATAACCATTGATTTCTGGATTCCCCCGCCGGCGCCAGTGCCGGGACAAAAGGTTTGGCCGCACTTACGTGGCGTATCCATCGCTCAATCCATGATGGCCGGCACCGAGTGGCTCACGCAACTGGTTGGTCCCTCGGTCACGGTCTGCAACGCTCAGGGAGCGCATAGTATTTCCACGGCAGAATGGACCCTGGCGGCCATCCTCGCGATGCTCAAGTACTTCCCGCTCTATCGCGACCTCCAGCGCACTTCGGACTGGCGCGGGCGCTCCAAAGCCAGCAAGGACTACGCGGAGATTCACGGCGACCAGCGTCCGCAGTATCCTGCGATCCTGCAGGAAGAGTTGAGTGGGAAACGGGTCTTGATTGTCGGATATGGCGACATCGGCAAAACCATCGAAAAATACCTGACGCCCTTTGGCGTGCAGATCACCCGCGCGGCCCGCAGTGCGCGTACCACTTCGGAGGGCCATAGGGTCGAAGCGATTCAACAACTCGACCAGCTCTTGCCAAATGCTGAGATCGTGGTCCTGATCCTGCCCCACACCCCTGAGTCGCATGGCCTGATCGGAGCGAGGCAACTGGAACTCATGCCCCAGGGTGCTTTACTGGTAAATGCCGCCCGCGGCCCGATCGTCCAGACCGACGCGCTGATCGAGGCCCTCAACATGCGCCGTATCCGCGCCGCGCTCGACGTCACCGATCCTGAACCGCTGCCTCCCGACCACCCGCTGTGGAGAGCCCCCAACCTGTTCATTACACCGCACGTCGCCGGTTCAACACCGCAGTTCAGCCCTCGCGCCATCCAGATCGCTGCCGGCCAGATTCGACGGCTACTCCAGGGTGAGCCACTGATGAACGTAGTCCAGGCTGGAACCGCATCGTATTCGGCTAAGACGTAAGAGCGTGTATGCTCGATTTGCACTGGGATCGTAAGACCATCCTCGATTCAAATATTCCCAGCCCATCGGGATACCATGATTGGAGCAATTGTCATGCCTTGCAAGCCGCTCGTCGTCGCGATACTCACCGCTCTCCTTCCGTTTGCGGCCCTGGCACAGGCCCAAGACAATGGCGCATATAAGGTGCTCAAGATCCAACTGGTCGGCGGTGGCGGCGGTTTCGACTACGTGACTGCCGATCCAGACGGGCGCAATCTGTACGTTGCCCGGTCTGGACCGTCCGGTCACATCGGCGTCTTCAATCTGGACACGCTGGCTCAGGTTGGAGACATCCCGGGCGTGAGTGCGCATGGTGGAGCGGTCGATACCGCGACGGGCCACGGATTTGCAACCTCAAAGCCAGTGACAATGTTCGATTCGAAGACCTTTGCAATTCTGAAGAAGATCGACGTGCAGGGCAATCCGGACGGCTACCTCAACGACGCGTACAATCACCGCTTCTATGTCCTCAGCCATGCGGAACCGAATATTACTGTTCTTGACGACAAAGACGGGGCAATTCTAGGCACCATCGACATTGGCGGCGCACCTGAGCAGGCCGCAACGGACGGCCACGGCAGGATCTACGTCGACATCGAAGACAAGTCCGCCATCGCAGTCATTGATGCCAATACGATGAAGATGGTCGGCAAGTACGACGTTTCAAGCAAAGGCGGCGGGTGCGCCGGCCTTGCGCTCGACGCGAAGAATAACATCCTCTTTGCAGCCTGCCGCGAAAACAAGAACATGATCATCCTGTCGGCTACGGATGGTCATATTATCACCGACCTGCCGATTGGCGCCGGGTCCGATGGAGCGACCTTTAACCCCGCTACCATGGAGGCCTTCAGTTCTCAGGGCGACGGAACGCTCACGGTCGTTAAAGAGGACTCTCCGACGAGCTTCTCCGTCGAGCAAACAGTTGCCACTCCCGCCCGAGCGAAAGTGCTGACGCTCGATACAAAAACAAGCCAGATCCTGACGATCACTGCCGAATACGGCCCTGTCCCCGCCACGCCGCCTTCCACAGCGACTCCCACGGTGGCCGGAGCCGGTGGTCCGCCGCAGGGGGCTCCGGCCTTTATGCGAGGCCCTCGCGCGCCGATGATTCCGAACTCCTTCCAGATATTAGTCATCGGCAAATAAGAATTTGACACTTCGCAGCATGGGACGAGCCGCAGCCCGTCCCACGCGTGCTCAATCCTGCGCCTACTTTGCCGCTTCCGTCGCTTTGATAAAGGCTGCCACATCTTCGTGGAATTGCTTCAGAATTCCTTCGTTCACATAGATCATGTGTCCGGCCTGATAGTACTTGTAACTGATATTTGCCTGCAGGTTTTGAGGGATCGGCAAGTGATGCATCTCATACATTCCTTCAAAAAAAGGCGTTGCCAGATCGTAATATCCGCCCGCCAGCAGAACCTTTGTTTTGGGATTCGCCTTCAGTTTTTTAGCCAGATCCGGCATCACGTTCTGGCCGCCTTCGGCATAGCGCATCTGCCAATGAAAACCAGGTTCCCCGTACGTACTCGGTTTATAAGTCCAGTTGTCGCCGAATTTCAGATCTTCCCGCATGTACTGGTTGATCGCAGTCGTGTACGCCGAAGAGATGGCATTGCTCTGTGGGTCGTATTGTGCCTCTTCACTCAACGGATCGTAATCTGGCCCCTGATAGCGCGTATCGAGCCGCCCGGTGGTCATTCCCTCGGTGTCATCCAGCGTCTTCGAGAATGCCCCGCCTGAGACGCGCAGATTGCTCTTGATCAGGTAGGCTACGGGCAATCCGGTGTACTCGTGCAACTTCTCCGCGACAGCCTGCTTGCGGGCGTCGGGCAACTCGGAACCCTGCAGGAGCGCGCTCATGTACTCACCCAGAGCATATGTCTCCACCTCGGCCAGGAACGGCTCCAGTGCCGCAGGCTGGGTTGGCAGTTTGTGATGGTACCAGGCGCTCGCGGCGTACGTGGGCAGCGCGAGAGCGTAGGCCTGGTCCACGCCCGGATTCACCTTTGGTTCGTCGACACTATTATCAAAACTCAGAATCGCCGACAGCAGAATGATCCCGTTCAGGTCTACATTCTGCAAGGCTGCGCTCAACACCGCGCTGCGCGGCGTGCCGTAGCTTTCACCGAACAGATACTTGGGCGAATTCCAGCGATCGTACTTGGTCAGAAATCGCCGGATGAAACGCTCAAAGGCATGCGCGTCTTCATCGACTCCCCAGAACGCTTTCTCCTTGTCCTTGCCAAAGACGCGGCTGAAACCCGTCCCCGGCGCATCGATGAAGACGAGGTCACTCACGTCGAGAAGGCTGTAATCGTTGTTGACGATCTTGTACGGCGCGGCAGCCTCATGCACCGTATCTTGCGTGATCACGCGGCGTGGACCAAACGAGCCCATGTGCAGCCACATCGTCGATGACCCAGGGCCGCCATTATAGAGGAAGGTCACAGGCCTCGACCCCGCGTCCGCGCCTTTCTTGAAGTAGGCCGCATAGAAGATACGCGCCGTGGCGGGTGCATCTTCCGGCTTGTCAGCCGGTTTCTCGCCGGAGTCTGGTAAAAGCTTGCCATCGAGACCTAGCAGCGCGTCCTGCGAATTCGTTGCACCCACGGTCAGCGTTCCTGCCACTGCCTTGTACGCAATCGCCTGTCCGCCAACCGTCACCGTTCCCTCGGTGATGGAATCGGAGGGGCTACTCACTGCGGTTGCCGGCTCAGAGGCTTTCTCAGGCTTCTTTTCGTTATCCAAAGCACGCAGTTGCGGCGCGCACGCCAAACTAAAACCACTCAGCAAAACCAGGGCCACTATCTTAGGCAAAGAAGGATTCAGCATCATTCCCACGCTCCCGTTACGAGGTAATTTCTGAATCCCAACTATAGCGGATTTGTTCTCAGAATCGATATTGCCCGGAAAGCCTGACGGTCGTAGGGGCGCCGAGGTGAATGAACGTGTCGCCATAACTGGCTCCCGTGTCCTTCCAATACCTCTTATCGAGAATGTTATCGGCGAAGATGCGGAAACTCATCCGGCCATGCTCTCCACCCGGAGAATAGCGTGCGCCGAGATTGAAGAGGTTATAGCCGCCCACGCTCACAGCGTCGTCCCGAGTAGCTTCCTTGCGGCCGGTATAGCCCCAGCCCGGCAACAGATGAAAGTCCGAGAGATGCAATCCAGCGACTCGCGGCATGACGATATCAGCAAAAACCGCAGTCTTCAACCGCGGTTGATTGATCACCTGCTTCCCATTGAATGCCGCCGTGCTCGAATCGTCAGAGGTGGCAAGAATGCCAGCCGCAGTAGCTGAAAGCCTCAGCCAGTTCGTTGCTTTGCCCTGCGCTCCTAACTCGATGCCGTCATGTGTTTCATGTCCGTCAGCCTCGAAGCACTGACCAATCTCTGTCACGCTGGTGCAGAAGCCATCGGGAGATGAGATGACCTTCGGATAAAAGAATGGCGCGCGCATTCGGAAAAATGCCGTCGTCAGCAGAATGCGCTGCCCGGGCTCAAACTTCGCGCCAACCTCTGTTTGCCTTGTATAAAACGGGGCTAGATAGACACTGCTGTTGATGGCCCAGAACGGAGCCTGCGGACCCAGCGATAACATCACGTTATAGTTGCCGTACAGTGTCAGGTTCGCAACGGGAGCATAAGTGGCGGAATATTGCGGAAGCCATACTCCTTTACTCCCGGTAAAATTGAAATCGCTGATAGAAGCATAGCGCCCGCCGGCGGTGAGTCGCACATGCCCCGGCAAGTCCACGCGATCCTGCACGATTCCCGAAGACTGCCGATCGAAGTCAACAAGCGTGAGAGGCCCAGCTTGCTGTTCAGGACTCTCTATCTGATAGGAGATATTCGGCTGGTAGATATTTTCGCTTCCAATATAGGTATAAACCGCCCCATCCTGCACTGTACTGGGCGCGTTTGGACCCGGCATTCCGGGCAGATCCACTCCGCGATGAAAGATCGACCCGCCAAAGACAAGGTTGTGTGTTATACTACCCGTCGTGACGTGTCCGGCAGCAATTACTTCGCCCAATGCGTCCACACGCCGTTCGCCTGGGTCGCGATAGTCATAAATATCATAAGTGCCGTCGGGAGCGAAGAAATACGGCGGCGGACCGCCAGCAACATTACATTCCGCCTCGTAGTAGCACCCATACGGATAAATCACGTTGTCATCGATCAGCGAATGGCTATAGCTTCCAGCGAAGTACACGTGCCAGATTGGAGTTACATCCAGATCCAGCCTGGAGTTACCGTTTATTGCGTCGAATATATTCGGCTTGGACCAGATTTGATTGCCCAGCATCACCGACGGATACACCGTGCTCAGTGCAGGCACTACTTCTCCGCCGAGCAATTGATAGCCTGCAACCGAGCGTTCGCGTTTGTGCTGGTATTCGAAATCGGTCTTCCACATAGCCACGGGTGAGAGCTTCCAGTCCGTGGCTAACGCGCCAACTCCGCGCCAACCATTGGCGCTCTCCACATAAGTGTGGATATCTTCGCCAGCCATGTTGGCGCGTACACCGAATTGCTTTGCAGCCCCGAAGAGTTGTCCTAAATCAACAGCGGCATATGCCGTTCCACGATCGTCCGTTGCCATGTCTAATGTTTTTACGACAACTGGCCGCTTGGTCACATAGTTGATGAGTCCGCCTGCGGTTGTTATGCCACTTTCTACTCCGGCAATGCCCTTCAGGAACTCGACTCGCTCCTTGTTTTCAAGCGGGACATCCTGCTCGCCTGCAATGGGCATGCCATTGATTTGCAAGCCTGTCGCCAGGTCAATGGCGAATCCGCGAATCTGATAATCGCCGTAGTAGCCGACGGGCGCGTAGTCTTCACCAATAGAAGCATCGTTCTTCACGATGTCGGAAAGCAGCCGCGAAACCTGATCATTCATCAGGTCGCGCGTCACAACCGTCTCTGAAACCGGAGCCGAAACCAATGGAAGGCTATCCAGACTGCCGACCGAGACCTCCGTCGGCAGGTAATCATCCGAAACCTGGCCCTGCACCACAACCGTGGTAGTGACCGGTTGAATCGTCTGCGCCGGGGCTGCCTGTGCTGTACTCGCCTGAGCCAGTGCGATGCTACTTGCGGCGATGCAAGGCAGAAGGATGAAACCGCGCAGCAGAAGCAGATAGTTCGTGATCTGTGGAGTCAGGAAGGCACTAGCGAGCTTTGTCATACGTTCCCCTTGATTCCGGCCGGAAAAACGGCTCGGGAAACAAGAGGTGCTCGCGCAACGCAAAGCCTGTCGGGACGGGCCGCGTCTCGAAAACTTCCCACGCCGGTATTACCCGGTTCGGGTCCAAAGGGACTCTCTCAGCCCCGCAAAATTTCGCGGAGCACCCCTGTTTCATTACGTTGAATATATAACAAAACGCTGTGAGTAAACCGAAACTACCGCCAAAGCGTCTTGAGTAGTGGTAGATAGGATTCAATCTCGGGCACATGCAAACCGGCGATCTTGGCTTCGTCGTCCCAATGCCGCAGTGCGACGGCGTCCAACGCGAACGGTAACGCAAGAAAGCCCTTCGCCTCCTCCTCAGACATTGGGCCGCCTTGCAAACCCAGACTCAGGGCGGAAGATGGCGACAGCGCGTCCCGATAAGCAGGTTCGGCAAAGCACAGGTAGCGTTTGGCCGCCACATGCAGCCGGATCGGCTCGGTGACTGACGGAGGAAGATGCGCTGCAAGCATCTGATCTGCCAGTTCCTCGTGTCTCGTGTCGATCCCATGATCGGCGACATCCTCGCCTCCCTGATGCAGCAGATGACCGACGTCATGCAGGAGCGCCGCGGCGACGAGCGAATCAGCCTTCTCTTTATTACGAGCAAAGAACGCAGCCTGCAGACAGTGCTCCAGCACCGTAACCGGCTCGCCAAAATACGCTTCTCCGCCGTGCCTTGTCATCCATGCGACAACCGCCTCCGGAGTATCCAGTTGTACTAAATTAATATCCATATCTGTTATCCCCTTGTCGAAGAGAGCTCTCTCAATCGTAGTTGAGCCTCGCGACGTTGGCTGATCGCCAGCACCAGCGCCACCATCGCAGTCAGCAGGCACGTTACAGCGAGCGCGACAAAAGCGTTGCGCCACCCATAGAGCACAGTGATGCGCGCCATCGTATCGCCGGAGAGCACACCAGCCAGGTACCCCACTCCATCAATGATTCCGGCCGCGGTGGCGCTGCCTTTGTCGCCGCCAAAATCCATGGACATCGCTCCCGCCAGATACGAGTAAGGCCCCATCAGTAGAAAGCCAACCAGCGCAACCAGCGCGACCGGAATCCAGGGATTATCATGCCCCGGCACCTGCGCCAGCAGGAATAAACAAACCGTTCCGGCAGCGAGACCACCAAAGAGCACAAGACTGCGTCCATTCAGGCCCAGCCTGTCACTGAGAAAGCCAGCCACCAGCACCGAAACCCCTCCAAAGAGCGGGAAGAGTGCACTGCGGCTGGCTGCCTGCGCATTCGAAAGGCCGACATACTCGACAAAATAGGTCGGTGTCCACAGGTTGAATGTCTCACGCAGCAGCGTCGTTCCAAGCGAAAGCAGACACACCATCCAGAAGAAGCGGCTGGCCAGCAGAGGACGAAGAATCGCACCCAGGCCCGGCGACATGCTGGCCTCTTTGCCTCCTTTTTTTAAGTCCTGTGCGGCATACACATTCAGGGGATTGGTCTGCGGAGCCGGCAATCCGCGCTCCTGCGGTGTCTCGCGCAACAGCCAGAGATTGGCGATCAGCAGGAGCGTCAGCAACCCGGCGCCGGTAAAGAAGATGCCACGCCATCCCATCCCGGCTCCGAGCAGCAGCGACATCGCCTCGCGCGCAGCAGCATCGCCAAAGAGGTAGCTAAGGCTCAGTACCGCCATCACTGTGCCGTAGATCGAATACGAAAACCAACGGGAGGAAACCTTAACCAGCCCAACCCATCCAGCCGACTGAAATAGCCGATTGCCCATCCAGGCAAGCGTAAAGATCGGGAATCCTCCGCCCACGGCAAACAGGATGGTAAAGAGAATTGCCCCTGCCATTCCTGCGAGGAAGTTGTTTCGTCCGCCGAAGAGATCCGCCAGCGATCCGCAGACGAACTTGCCCAGCGCATAAGCCAGTACGCCAGCAGAAGCGATGAACCCCAGACGCACCTGCGCAACGTTCGCAGGTATCCCATGCTGACCCAGGTCGCGTATCAGCAGCGGCAGCACGACGGAAAGATCAGAACGGCAAAAGTAGTAGCCTGAGTAACCGAGCGCAAGCAGTGAGATGGTCAGCACGTGCCAGCGCGTGAAGTTAGCGGGGTGGGGATTCGTCGAGTCTGTTGCCTGCGAGGAGGGGCTGTCTTCCTGATTGAATGCCATTTGCGCCTTGAAGCTGAATTCCTTCACTTCCCGCATTACGCGTTATTTTTGCCTATGTGGCAAGACTACTGACCGCTGCCCTCAGTCAGTGTCACGATGCGGTCCACGCCCGGCGCAGAAAACTTCTCCACCTTGCCGCCTGGCCAATGCACTTCAATCTCTTCGACCGCAGTGGCCTCGCCCAACCCAAAATGCGGCCGCTGATCGCTCGAAGAAATATAGCTGCCGCCGCTCATCACGTCAGCGCGTTGACGCATGTGATTCGCGGTCACATAGACTGTAGCTCCCACTGCGTCACGCGGACTTTTCGGACCTCCTACTAGCTTCAACTCGATCCAGTGATTGTGGTCTGGATTCACATTGCGCAGTAGCACCGGATGATGATCCTCCACATTGATCACCGCATCCAGCTTGCCATCATTGAATAGATCTCCAACTGCCATTCCGCGAGACGGAATTACCAGTGCCAAACCAGTTCCTTCGACAGCAGGCATCAATTCAAACTTTTTACCCTGCAAATTGCGATAGAGCAGCGGTCGCTGCGCCCATGTCGTTCCCCACGGATGCTGATCGACTTGAGGATATACGTGGCCATTGACCGTCAGCAGATCCTTCCATCCGTCGTTGTCATAATCGATGAACGCATCGCCCCAGCCAAGGAAGGGAACCGAGTTCTCGGCAATCCCCATCTGGTAGCTGATGTCGGTGAAGTTCGCATCGCCTTCGTTGTGATAGAGCGGCTTGTAGTCATCCGAGAATGTGGTGTTGTAGATATCCAGCAAGCCATTGTTTTCGTAGTCCCCAACAGCAATACCCATCGAAGCCGTCTCGCGCCCTGCCTCATTCAGCGCATAACCCGAGGCGTAGCTTACGTCCTCGAATGTCCCATCTCCCTTGTTTAGATAGAGATAGTTCGGCGTCGAGTCATTTCCCACCAGCAGATCCGGCTTGCCATCGTTGTTGATGTCCACAAACAGCGCGCTCAATCCGTAATAGCCCGGCAGATCAGCCACACCAGCCTTGACGCTCACATCGGTAAACGTCCCGTCGCCATTGTTGTGAAAGAGATGGTCAGGCTCGCCCTTCAGCCCGTGCGGACCGCAGTTCACGGGCTCGCCACGAAACGAACAGAACGCAAACGAGACGCCGTTCTCGCCGCGCACTGGAAGATTATCGCGGTCGAAGTGCACATATCCGGAGACAAAGAGATCGAGCTTTCCGTCGCCGTCATAGTCGCCCCAGGTCGCGCCCGCCGACCAGTTTCCCAGCGTTACGCCGGCCTTTTCCGCCACATCGGTAAAGGTTCCGTCATGATTGTTGTGATACAGCCGGTTCTTTCCGTAGTTAGCTACGAAAATATCCGGCCAGCCATCGTTGTCGTAGTCGGCAATCGCAACGCCAAAGCCCCAGCGGTCGTTGGTCACGCCGGCCTTGGCAGCCACGTCGGTAAATGTCCCATCGTGGTTGTTGTGAAACAGCGCTGCGTGCGGCGATTCTTCTTTGCCGTCCAGAGCCTTGAAGGTCGAGCCGTTGACGAAATAGATGTCCAGCCATCCGTCGTTGTCATAATCGATTAGCCCCACGCCGGAGCCATTTGTCTCCAGGATGAACTGCTTATCGGCATTCCCCATCTTGTGCGTCCAATGCGTGACGCCCGCCTTCTCGGAGATGTCCTGAAAGATCACTGGCCCTGAGGAGACAAATCCCCCTGCCGTGATTGGCCGCTGGTGGCTGTCCAATTGAATTGGATGAGGAGAGCCGGTTGCCACGCCGCCACTTGCCGCAGGCTGCGCACCTTCGGTCGGCTTGTCGATACGCTGTCCTCCGGGGCCCGGCCCGACCGAGCCGGTCGACCCGCTTTGGGCAACAGCGAAGCCCGATAAGAGCAAAAAAGACGCGAATAAAGCACAGGAGAGCGAACGAAAACCGGCTACCGAAGGCATGACAGCCAGTATACGAGGCAAAATTCAGGGCCAGTATCAATCGAAGGTTGGAGAAGGCGACGGCGGCAAAGTATCCCTATTCGTCTCCAAGTTCATAAGGAACAGCAAACCGCCCAATCTGAATCACCGGCTTGTCCCCCGGCGCCCAGATGCGCAGCGATTCGACCCGGCTGTTTCCAGCGATCTTGTGCGCCTGAGCCACGCCGAGCAGCTTGCCGGTCAGCGCTTCGTGCAAGTGCACACTGAGCGTGCTTCCATCGGCTCCATCGCGTTGCCAGCCGAAGACATATTCGCCCGGCGCCAGGCTGACGCCGCCAACACGCACGGGCGTCTGTACCACCAGGTAATGAGAATACTTGCCGTCTGCGGAGTAGCCAGCGGTAATCAGCACCACTCCCGCGATGAAGTGCCCTTTGCCATCCGTAATGCCGCTGGCCGTGCGCATCTCTGTTTCAATATGTTCCTTCTCGACGGGCGCGCGCGCCGGCAAGAGCGCGGCGAGCTCCGCATCCGTAGCCTGCCGCCAGACGGTCTTCTGAGCCAATCCAGCCGTCGCAGCCACGAGGAAGAGAATCCCCAGAACAATCACTCTGTGTGTCAAACCGTCCACGCCATGCCTTCTCATATGCGAAGATCCCCCTGAGAATCCAGTTGCACCAGCCCGCGTTGAATCGCTGCGGTGGCCGCCTGTGTCCGATCCTCAACGCCCAGCTTGCCCAGCAGATTATTGATGTGTGTCTTTACCGTGGCTTCCGAAATATCGAGCGTCTGTCCGATCTCCTTGTTGCTCTTGCCTCGGACAATCTGCTCCAGCACCTCCTGCTCGCGTTGGGTCAACTGTTCAGTGGCCATGCGCTCGGCCAGCTTCTGCGCAATCGACGGAGGGATAATGGACTTGCCCGCATGGACCGAGCGAATCGTCGAGACCAGCACCTCAACGGTCATTCCCTTCAGCAGATAAGCCCGCGCACCAGCCTGCAAAGCCCGATAGATATCTTCGTCCCCATCATATGTGGTCAGCACAATGAATCGCGCATTGGCGTGGTTCGCCCGCACCCGTTGGATCACTTCGACGCCGCCCATCTTCGGCAGGCGAAGATCGATCAGCGTCACATCCGGATGGCAGGTCTCAAATTGTTTTACAGCCTCTGCGCCATCCGCCGCCTGGCCCACAACCTCGACTCCATCCACGACACTCAGCAGAGCCACAAGTCCCTGGCGTACGATCTGATGATCCTCGACTACAAGAATTCGAATTGTATTACCCGTCATGATTGCTCCTTACTTGTACCTGTGCTTGCAACTGTCTGCTTCTTGCCCGCATCCTCCGGGCCTGTTGTTTTAGCGCGAGCCTCCGGAGCGGGCACACTCAGATTTACCGTCGTTCCCGCTCCGGGCTCGCTGACGATCTCGATCTGCCCTCGTATAAGCGCGGCGCGCTCGCGCATTCCCGTCAGGCCATAGTGACCGTCCTCGCCGACCGCTTGCTCCCGAGCGGCGAAACCTTTGCCGTCATCGGTAACGGTAAGCGTCAGCACGCGCTCATCGTACTCCAGCCGAACACTCAACCGGACAGCCTCCGCATGTTTCTTCACATTATGGATAGCCTCCTGCGCGATGCGCAGGATCTCCTGTTCTGTATCCGCACTCAGAGCCCTATAAGCTCCATGCACTTCAAGATGCGCGGTCAGGCCATCAGCCCCGGCCTGTTCCACCAACCGGCGCAGCCGAATTGGCAAAATCTGCTCGCCCGCGTCGTGCGAACGCAATGCCCATATCGACTGCCGCGCATCGTCCAGCCCCTCACGGACCATCTCCTGCGTCAGCGCGAGATGCTTCGCCGCAGCGTCCGTGCGATTGTGGCGTAACAACTGACCCAGAATCTCCAGTTGCAGCGAGATCCCAACATATCCCTGCGCCAGAGTGTCGTGAATTTCTCGCGCAATGCGATTACGCTCGCTCATTACGGCACGAAACTCCCGTTCGACTCGTAATACCCTTTGCCGGAAGATCAGCCACACCACTGCGGCGATTCCCAGGAGCACCAGCGCCCAGAACCAGACCGTTTGGTAAAAATGCGGAAGCAGTTGAAAGCTGCACGATGCCTCCTGTGGATTGTCGGCCGTTACACCCGATGCATCCCGCAATGCCAGAAAGCCGGCTTCCCCGAGCGAAGCGCGGACACGAAAGCGGTACTTCCCTGGAGGGATATTCGTGTAGTACGCCGTCCGGCGCGTGCCTGCGTCCGTCCACGCGTGATCGAAGCCTTCCAGCATGTACTGATACCGCAGCTTCTGCGGAGCCGCAAAACTCAAGCCAGCGTAGTCGAACTGGAATCGCAACGCGCCTGCGCCAACGCGAACCGTTCCATCGGCCTCCGTATCGCGATCATCTACGGCAAATCGCTCGATCGCCACCGGAGGTTGTGGCGGAATCTCAGGGAAGTGCAGCGGATCGGCAACAATCACGCCGCGAGGAGTCGTGAATAAGAGCCTTCCGTCGTTCGTGCGGCAGGCGGTCGGATGACTGTTGTTGCTTGTCTCCCGGCTCCGCAGACCATCCGCCGTTGTGAAACTGACAGCATGTAGCGCATTCAAGCTACACTCGCCCCGCTCCATGCACGCCATAAGGTTCTGCAAATCGACGCGCGTGAGGCCCGCATTGGACGCCAGCCAAAGATGGCCACGGTCATCTGGCATTACCGCATGAATAGCCGCCGGTAGCAATGCAGCTACGGCAGAGTTATCCTGGGACGCGTCTCCCCGCATCGATACAAATCGCTTCCCATCCCATAAATTGAGCCCATCACTCTGCGTTCCAATCCAGATCGCGCCGTCAGGCGTCGCATCGAGCGCCGTAATGACATTGCTTGAGAGCCCGTCCGCAGTGGTATAGCGCAACAGCTTTCCCTCATGCAGCCGGGACAATCCATTCAGCGTCGCGATCCAAAGATCACCATTCCCGCTACGTGCCAGTGCGCCCACGAGATCGCTGCCAAGCCCATCCGCCTGGGTATAGTTCTGAAAGCGGCCATGATCAAGATGCGTCAATCCGTGTCGCGTGCCAATCCATACCGTCTCATCCGGCGCTACCAACACAGAGCGAATGAAGTCATCCGGCAAGCCGTCCGCCGACGTGTAGCTGTTTACTCCGCCGCGCCCAATCCGAGTGAGCCCATCCGGAGTGCCCACCCACACATCGCTGTTCGGCGCAACCGCCAGTGACAGAATCACGTTGCTCAACAGCCCATTTTCAGTCGTCAGATTCGTGACCGTAAGCTTCCCATCGATCCCATTAGCAACGCGATTCAGTCCGCCATCCCTTGTCCCGATCCAAAGCGTCTGCTGCGCATCCTGAACTACTGCAGTCGTTGCATCGGAACTGAGCCCCTCGCTCGTCCCGATCACACGAAAATGTGCATCGCGCAGAATGTGCAGCCCCGCTGTCTCAGTGCCGACCCAAAGATCACCCTCGCGATCTTCCAGCAGCGAAACAACGGCATTCGAAGCCAGTGGATCGGTCGCGGGCATCAACTGAACCATTGCACCATGGGCTCCGCCGATCTTTGAAATCCTAGCCAGTCCCCGATTCGTGCCGATCCAGAGACTACCCTCGCGGTCGGCATACATCGCTTCGATGCGAGATCCAGGCAAATCCCTGCCGATCACAAACTGCGCCACCAACTGAGCTGCGCCGTTGTTGCCTTGCGCCAGCACGACCGTGGTTTTGCTCGCAACAGCCACGCTTCCGTCTCCAAGCCGGTCCAGAAAGCTGATTCCGTCGGAAGGGAGAGCGGATTTCGCCAAGACCTGCGATATCGCGTCGTCATGTTTCAGAAAGACTCCGCTCCCGTTTGAAATCAATACATCACCGCCTGCCATCGTCTTCACCAGGGCAGAGCGATCCAAGACAGAGCGATCAAAGTTCCGCTGATTTGCATCCTTCTGAGGTATGGCGTCCGGTCCGGGGCTCCAGTGTTCTCCGCGAAATACAGCCGCTTCGCTGGTTGTGCCCAACCACAATCCGCCCGCCTCGTCGGTCGCGATGGAGGTAATCACCCCGCGCGGAAAACCAGCTTCGGGCGCGGCGCGAAAATCTCCTCCCACGAGCCTTGCCAACCCAGTCTCTGTCCATACCCAAATCGTGCCGTTCGCCGTCTGCGCCAATCCGCGAATAGAGTTGCTCGGCAACCCATCCCGCGTGGTTATCAGCGATTGATTACCATTCCTCCAATGCACAAGGCCATCGCTGGTGCCGATCCAAAAACTGTTATCGATGGCGGAGTTCAGCAGGCAGCGAATCTCGGCGTCCGGAAAGCTTCCAGCCGTCGCATGGTCGAAAATACGGAAGCTGACGCCATCGAAACGAGCCAGACCCAGCTCAGTGCCAGCCCACAAAAAACCATCGCGAGATTGCAGCAACACCGGAACCGTATTCTGCGGCAGGCCGTTCTCCATCGTCCAGACCTGTCGCCCCAGCCTGCCCAGCGGAGTCGCCGGCTCCAGCGCATAATTCTCGGCTGCAAACGCCACCATGGATGCCACCATCAATATCGGGGCGAAGCTGAAGCAGACCGCGATCCTGCGCAGGAACCCAAAGAACATATGCTGCAATCCAACACGGAATCAGCACGATATGCAACAGCCCGCATCTCAAAAAACACCTCATTCTGGTACAAATCGAGGAATTCTCGTTCATCTCCACCGAAGGGTTGAGATGCAACTAAGCCCTCGGACGCAAGACAACCCATTGCAACTGTCCTAAGCTTTGAGAGTCTCTTGACTTATGGGCAGCGGCGCCTCTCGCGTGCCGCTGCCCCTTCTTTTTCCACCGAGTCCCCGAACCTCAGAACCGCGCCGTATAGACTGAGCTCGGAGGATCACCCTTTTGAGCGAAACCACCCCGCCAGCGAACGCCGCCTTCACCGCCCCAAACGGACCACTCATCGCCACCGGCGAGTTACAGATTCAAACCGGCTCCGAAACCCTGAGCCAGCCTCGCGCCTCACTCTGCCGCTGCGGAGCTTCCGCGAACAAGCCTTTCTGCGACGGCAGCCATCGCACCATCGGCTTTGCCGAGCCCGGCGAAGCTGTCCCCGCCGACCCGGTCGGTGAAATCACCGCGACCAGTCCAGTCGTCTTCACGCCACTTCCCGCGGGCCCATTGCAAGCCATCGGGCCACTCACCGTGCAGAACGCCGCAAAAGAAACCATTGCAAATACCGAAGAGACGTACTTCTGCCGGTGTGGCGCCTCCGCAAACAAGCCTTACTGTGACGGCTCTCACGCTAGGATCGGATTCCAGGGCTGACTTCTACCACCGGAGGGATTTGCAACATGCCTGTCGCCGAACTGAACGGCGTATGTATTCATTACGACCTCAGAGGCGATGTCAGCCTGCCAATGCTGGTCCTGTCAAATTCCCTCGGAGCTAACCTCTCCATGTGGGAGCCGCAAGTGAATTCACTAGGCTCCCGCTGCAGGCTTCTGCGCTATGACACGCGCGGCCACGGCGGTTCCTCCATTCCACCCAGACAATACACCATCGCAGAGCTAGGCCAGGATGTGGTGCATCTTCTCGATTTCCTCGAGATCGAGCAAGCCAGCTTTTGTGGCATCTCAATGGGCGGCATCATCGGTCAATGGCTCGGTGTTAACGCTCCTAATCGCCTTCGGAAACTCATCCTCGCCAATACCGCAGCAAAAATTGGAGTCGAGGAAGTCTGGAACACTCGCATCGAAACAGTTCTGCGCGATGGGCTGGGTTCGGTTATTCCCGGCACGCTGGAGCGTTGGTTCACTCCATCCTTCCATGCCAAACACCCGGACGTCATCACTGCAACCGCAGCCATGCTCCACGCAACCGACGTGCAAGGTTACGCTGCCTGCTGTGCAGCCATCCGCGACGCCGATTTTCGCGCAAGCCTGCAGTTCATCCATGCTCCAACGCTGGTGATCGCCGGTACACATGACCCCGTCACTACGCCCGAAGACGGTCACTTCCTTGCCCAACACATTCCCAGAGCAAGCTACGTTGAAATTCCTGCAGCGCATCTATCCAACATAGAAGCGGCGAGCGAATTCAACGCTGCATTGTTCGGTTTTCTCGAAGCCTGAGCGTAACCGGCGTTACCGCGCGAGAGTTCCATGAAAGCTCTCAGGCGGCCCCAGGTAAGAGGGCTTCAGCGCCCCGGCGCTCAACACCAGCTTCTCCAAAACAACCCCCGGATCGACCACGCCAATCTTGAGCGTATGGTAGCCGGGGTGGTCCACGGTCAGCTTTGTCTCCACGCGGCGCACGCTGTCGCTTACTGCTGTCGCCCAGTCCTTGTCGGAGTTATGCTCCAGCGCATCGACCAACTGCGGCTGCTGGTCATCCAGCGCAACTGTAAATCGCAGCCCGCGCCCCGGCACAAAGTTCAGCGTCGGTCCGATGATGGTCTCCAGATTGAAACTGCCGGAGTCAAAGAGATACATCCGATACTCCAGCGTTGCAGTGGACTGAAGCGGCATTACGCTGGCCGCCGTTACAGGAAAGACGCTCATCCCTGAAAGGGTCGCCCCATACTCCGGAATCCGATCCCAGTGCACATCCTCATGACTCATCGCCTTCGTAAAATGCTCCGCCTCCATTGAGACATAACCATCTCCTTCGACGAATCCCTCAAGCGCATCACGATCCGGACTCTTAGGACGGAGCGCCTCCACGCGCACACGCACCGAAGCCGAGTTGGCCTGAGTAATCGTGATCTCGCCATCCGTCTTGCCAAGCGGAGCCTTGCTCCAATCCACACTCACGTCAATTCGCTCGTCCTTACTGACTTGGCCTCCCGTTGTGCTCAATAAAATCCACGGCTCGGAAACCTTGGCATCGAAGTGAAAGGAACCGACGCCACGGTTGAAGACATCAACATATCGGCTCTGTCGCTGATAGTTATCGAAGCTCAATCGCAGCGGGCCAAGCGCCCCAGCGGAGCCCTCGACATCCAATCCCATGCGCGGTTCTGCAAGAGGCTGCACCTCGCTCACGGCTGGCATCACGTTCAATGGTGGTTCCTGCCAATAGGTGTACCCAAGGTGAGTCTGATCCATCATATGATTCCACTTACCGTGCGCGAGCACATGATTGTACTCATTGGTAAGCTCCTCATCCGCCTGAAAGAGCACGCGAGCCTGCGCCGCGTAGTCGCCTGCATCTGCCCTGCCTTGCTTCGCATACAAACGGTTGCGTCCAGCGGTTATATAAAGCTCATTGACGATCGCCGAAGCTTTGATGGGATGCAGCACAAGTTCGAAATAAGCATCCTGCTGCTCCTGCGGTATGAGCTTTTGCAGCGTCTCCGCCTTAGCCAGAAGCGCCTTCCAATCTGCTTCCACCCGATCGGCCTCGCGATAATTCACCAGGCTGAATGTATCCGTATCCAGCAACTCAGGCTTTCGCCGCCCGTTGTATTGCGTGTATCTGGTCACCAGTTCGGCGATCTCGTCCGCCTGTGCCGCGCCAAACTCGCGCTCTGCCCAAAGCCGTGTGAACTCCTGGGTTTGGTCCTTTCCCCATCGCTCCGGATTCCGCGCCAGCGTCAGAAAATACTCAATCGGAAACTCCATTGGCTTCAGATCGCCTACATTCACAATCCAGATCCGGTTCGCGCCATAGGCGAGCGCGAGATTCATCTGTTCCCAAACCTTGGCAATCGGATTGGTATTAATCCACTTGTAATTGCGTGGATCGCCTACATAGTCAAAGTGGTAATAAATTCCCGCTCCACCCGAGCGCTTACGTTCCTCCGGAGTAGGCAAGCGGCGAATGTTGCCCCAGTTATCGTCGCACCAAAGCAGGGTTACATCATCCGGCACGCGCATGCCCTTCTCGTAATACGCCTGCACCTCCTTGTAGAGCGCCCATACCTTGGGATCGGCATTGAGCGTCGGAGTCATGTGCTGCGCGAGAATATTCCGCTGATCGGCGACGATCTTCTCAAGCAGCGCGATATTCGCGCCCTCCGTCATCGGCATGTCGCCATCGCCACGCATGCCCAGCGTAATCGTACTCTCAAAGTTCTTGTTGCGCTCAATGCCATCGCTCCAGAACTTATCGAGAACCTCCGCATTCGTCGAGTAATCCCACGGTCCTGTGCCGTGCCGCTTCCACTCCTGCTGTGCACGAAGCATAGGCTCATGATGCGAGGTTCCCATCACGACGCCATACTCATCGGCAAGGCGAGCATTCTCCGGGTCGTCCTCATTAAAGGTGCTGTTCCACATTGCAGGCCATAGATAATTTGCCTTCAGGCGAAGCAACAGCTCAAAGACCTTCTCATAGAACTTATGGTTGTAGCCTCCATAAGCCGCATTGACCCAACCTGTCAGTGCGGGAGCCTCATCGTTCAGAAATATGCCGCGATACTTCACAGCAGGCTCGCCCTGTATATATCGCCCTGTCGTAATATAAAGAGCGTTTTTGTGAACGACCGGAACATCGGCCCACCAGTACCACGGCGAAACCCCGATCTGTTCCGAAAGATCGTAGATGCCAAAGATTGTTCCGCGCTTGTCGCTTCCTGCAATTACCAGCGCCCGCGCCACTCCAGGCATGGGCTTCTCCACCACCTGCACCAGGGTTGATTCCCACTTGCCCTGAACTGTACTCACGTCGAGCCTATGTTCCCGAATCAGCCGGTCAATGATTGCGCTCTTCGAGATCGTCCCGATCAAAACAACTTCACCTCGTGCACTCTCCTTGTCATTGAGATAATGCGGGCTCAAGCCAGTCACACGCTCAATATCGGCCTGCAGATCGTGCGCCGCGCGGATAACTCCCGGATAGTCGCCGCGATCTACATCGATCATGGCTGTATGGCCACCGGCCGCAAGCGTGAATCCATCCTTGCTTGGTGTGGTGCTCACATAACGCGGTTGTCCAAGCGCATGCGCCTGTCGAGTCGATGTAGATAAAGCGAGTGCTGCGATGCACAGCAAGGAAAAGCAGTGGCGGGAAGGCAAAATCATACCAGGTACTCCAGATACAAGTTATGTGCAGTCGACAAGTCTTACTACGTGATCACCTGGGAGCCCAGATCCGAAACTCCCCACCCAGGTGCATCATGCTCATCATGTATAACATGCCGTCGTAATAGCGCTGTTCACCTGTGGGCACAGGAGTTCGCCATAGCGCCTGCACAAACTCCTTTGACCGAGGATCGGTAGCCGCCAGGCTCGCCACGGCATTCGTCGCAACCAATCCGGTTGAATGCCGGTTCGCGATTTTCTTGCCATCCAGAGTGTACTGATCGCCATAAGCATCCAATCCCTCTTTAGCGAAGAAGGCTTGAATACGATCGCTCAGCACGCGCTCCTGCGGAGCTTCGCCCCACCACGCCCAATCCACGGACCAGTTACTCGCCGTCCGCCACGCGTCATATCCAAAGATCGAAGACTGGGTGAATCGCGTCACCTTGGGCGTTCCATCGAAGTTCGCATAATCCGGCGCCAGTCCAGTCTCAGGGTTGGTTGTCTTTGGAAAGAAAGCACGGCTTGCCTCCGCTGCCTCAGCCCAGAACTGCCGATCGTCTACCGGTCCCCACCTTGCCCAAAGCTCATAAAACGCGGGAAGATGATACGAGGGGTCGGTAAAATCTCCACGATCCACCCCAGGTACGAAACGAATCATCTTGTACTGGGCATCGACCTCGTTCCCCACAGTGCGCGGCCCGAATCGGGTAGGCCCAGTCATAACGGCCCGATGACGCATTGCAGTCAATAATGCGTCTGCCTGTGCTTTGTAATCGTAAATCCCTGTGCCGTCGCCCCACCTGGCTGAGGCGAAATAGAGCGCCATGGCAAAGTATTCTTCGCCATCCGGAGCGGCAGTCTCTTCATTCGGAGTCCCATCCGTCCTGCACGACCACGAAAAATAACCGTAGGAAGGATGATGCGGATCGCTGATGTACATATACGTTTTCGCCCAGTTCCAGAGCGCATCGAACTCGGTCTTGTGGTCCAACTGCACCGAAATCATCATCCCATACGACATACCTTCCGTTCGGGCGTCATGGTTGGCCCAGTCCGTCAGATAGGCCAAGGGCCCATTGCCATTCCGCCCCACGGCAAAGTACACCGCCTGAGTCTGAGGATCACCATGAAAAAGCTGCTGGTAAGCTGTCTCGATTTTCGCGGACACTTCGTTCTCAGGGCTCCCCAACTCCACAAAAACATTGCGGTAATGTCCGGTAGCAAAGGCGCCAGATCCATCCCTGCTGTCCGCTGGTCCAGCTCCCGATCCTTCCGCGAAACTCGGCAATCGAAAGAAATTGGCTATGAGTGCGATGAGCCCAACAAATATGAGGGTCAACCCGCGTCGCAATGGACGGGTCGCAAAATAAGGAGGTGCCAAAATTATCTTCATAAACGCACTCTTTATACCTAGTAAATCGATATATTGCAACCCTCGAACAAATTATCAGCCATTTCTGCATATTCGCCCCGTTAGCTTTGACTCGGGCAGGCCCTGATTTTCGCGCATTTCATGTCACGATCTGCGTCCATACGCCACTACACAGCATGATGTTCAAGTCCAGGCATTCCTGCGATGCACGGCAACCTGGCAGGAAGAGCATCGCACCGAGCAACTACTCGGAAACTAGATGGGAGTAGCATGCTTCAAACTCGACAACGCCGCAGGCGGACAATGCAACAAAGGCGTAATCTAAGCCGCTACGCGCTGCTCAGCGGCATTGGAGTCTTCTTCATCCTGATTCTGCTCGCCACAGGTATCTGCGCCGCTCTGCAACGAAGGCTAGTCGGATACCCAATCGCAAGCAGACTCTGAATCTGCAGGACACCCCCCCGTGAAATGGTGTTTCCGCCAGCCCTCCTGGACTTGACACCGAGTCCCGCCAGGTCCTAAAGTTCAGCCCACGTACAAAACAATTTCGCAACGGAATTTCTGCGCAACCAAACATATCTATAGGCATTGGAGGAAACTCAATCGTGAAGAATCGGCAATACGGATCATTCCTGAGATCTCTCTATCTCGGTATTGTCCTCTGCTCATTAAGTGCTCAGTCCTATGCACAAGCCAGCCATGAGACGCTAGGCAAATTTGAGGGTCATACGGATGTAGGAACTGTCCTTCACCCTGGCTCAAGCACCTACGACCCGGCACATGGAACCTACACGATCACGGGTTCCGGCGACAATATGTGGTTGGCGAAGGACGCCTTCCAATATCTCTGGACGAAGGCTTCAGGCGATGTGTCCCTTGCGGCGGATATACGTTTCCCGCACCAGGGAGGTAATCCTCATCGCAAGGCTGCATTGATGATTCGTCAGACTCTCGATGCCGACTCCGTCTACGCCGACGCGGTTCTGCATGGAGCGGGGCTCACCGCATTGCAGTACCGGACCGAAAAGGGAGATGTGACCGGTGGCGCCGAATTGAACTTCGACAAAATAGAAGATGCACCGACGCGCCTTCGCATCGAGAAACGCGGCGACCACTTCACGATGTTCGTCAGCTTTCACGGAGAGCCACTCCATCCTTCCGGCGCGGCAACCCCCCTCCATCTCGATGGCCCGTTCTACATCGGGCTGGGTGTATGCGCGCATGATAAAGATACGTCCGAGACAGCGGTCTTCTCCAACGTAGTCATGGAGTCCTTGCCCCCATTAGTGTCCCCGGCTGCTCTCACGAAATCCTACCTATACAGCACACTTCAAACCATCTCGCTCGACCACGACGCCAGACGTGCCATGATTGTCTACAATGCGCAGGCACATTTCGAGGCGCCCAACTGGACACGCGATGGCAAGTCCCTGGTCTTCGATCAAGGTGGCCATATTATGACGGTTCCGGCGGAAGGTGGAACGCCGCAACAAATCGATGCCGGTTCAGCGAATTCGTGCAACGGAAGTCACGGGCTTTCTCCTGATGGCAAACTGCTGGCTATCAGTTGCAGCACGCCAGGTGCTCCCGGATCTCGCGTATACATTCTCTCTTCTTCGGGCGGAGACCCGCATATGATCACGCAGAATCCATCTTCTTATTTTCATAGCTGGTCACCCGACGGAAAGACGATCGCGTTCACTCGTCCGCATCCCGGTGGCGGCGATATATGGACTATTTCCGTAGACGGCGGAGCCGAAACTCGACTTACCACGTCGACGGGCATAAGTGACGATCCGGATTACTCGCCGGACGGCGCATACATCTACTTCAACTCAGATCGCGGAGGCGGCACAATGCAGATCTGGCGCATGCGCGCCGACGGCAGCCAACCCGAACAGATAACCTCTGACGAAAGGAACAACTGGACTCCGCATGTTTCACCGGATGGAAAGTGGATGGTATTTCTCAGCTACGATGCGAGCGTGAAAGGTCATCCGTCGAATCGGGACATAACCCTGAGGTTGATGTCTCTGCCTGACAGAAAGATCAGCAATCTGGTAGAGATCTTTGGCGGTTCTGGAACGATCAATGTCCCGTCCTGGGCCCCCGACAGCCGCCATCTCGCCTACGTAAGTTACCAGTTCGCAGATTCTGACACAAAATAATGCCGACTGCGACGAAGGGCCATCGTCCATTCCGGCAAGTAGATATGTTCAGCCAAGCACTATTTAGTAGCGCCGCCTGCGGCCCTGACTTGCCTGTGGCCAGCCCGGCTTCCCATGGAGCGATTGTAGCCGGAGTGCCGCTGCAGAACAACGGCGGCCGCTCCGCGCAATCTCGCCAACTCGCCGTCACTGGATGTCTCCAATCGAGGAGCGGATCCAGCGAGCATCGCACTTTCCATCTCACGCTGCACGACGGAACCAAAGTGTGACCACGCACTCGTAATGTCTCCGGTTATCAGTATCATTTCCGGAGAGAGCGCTGCCGTCACCAATCGCAGTCCTCGGCCAAGCTCCGTTGCCTGCCGGGTTACTGCGGCAACGGCGTCCTTATCGCCATCCTCGGCAAGCTGCAATAGTTGTTGAATGCCCATCGATTGGCTCTCGCTGACTCGCTCCGCATAATAGCGCAGCGCCGCATTGGAAGAAGCAAACACCTCCCAGCAGCCATGCTGTCCGCAACCGCATAATGGGCCGCTCGGATCAACGGGGCTGTGCCCGAACTCGCCAGCTAGTCCGCTGCGGCCAGTCACAATCTGTCCATTGGCGAGAATCGCAGCGCCAACTCCTTCGGATACCGTCACTAAAACAGCATTACGAATTCCGTCCAATCGCCCGGACCAAAGCTCCGAAAGCAGGCATGCATTCGCCGCATTCTCCAGCTCCACCTGCAAATGCATCCCCTCTTCGAGGGCGCTCTTGATGTCATAGTCGCCCCACTTCAGATTTGGCGCAAGGAGAATGCGTTGCGACTCGGGATCTACACGTCCCGGCATGCTGATGCCAATTCCCTCGAAGGATCGATCCTTATGCAGAGACCGGATCGACTGCATACACGCAATAATTTTCTGAACCGCCCGTTCGGGATGTTTTCCAAGAGGAACTGATTCGCGCGCCAGAAAGCGTCCATTCAAATCAACGAGAGCAATAATCGCTTGCTGCGGCCGCACGTCCGCGACAAGTATCACAAGTTCATCGTTCAGCGACAAGAGCGTCGGCCGCCGGCCTCGCGGACGGCGTACAACCGCGCCTTCCGCGACCCATTTCTCCTGGATCAGTTGTTCGACGATGGCCGAGATCGTACTCGGCTGCAGTCCCGATGCACGGGCCAGATCCGCCCGAGCAACCGGCTGCTTGGATCGAATGATTTCCAGAACAATGTCCCGGTTGATGTCGCGTGCGTCTTCGCTCGAGGCCAGTTCCACATAAGCAAGATCGATCCGCTTCATTCCGCGAGCTGCAGGTCGTGACAGAGGGGTCATCGTTCGGTTCGCTAACTCCTGTGGGGGTGATTTCTATTCCAACCATAGTAATGCCATCGGCGCTCAGTGCGTTGAGATATTAGCCTTTGCGTACGATTCTTATATCGGCACTTGTTTGACACCGCCCGTCGGCGTCAAATATTGTTTTGCACGCAAAAGAATTTCCGGATTCGACGCACTCAGTCGGAATGCGTGTCACTAACGTGCGCTCATTTCGTGATCGGGAACGTTTCGAGGGAGCGGTTCACATGCGGGTCGAGAACTATGCCAGGCGTTCCTTCCTCAAAGCGATGGGCTCGGCCGGTATGTTAACGGCTCTTCCGGACGCTGCCCACGGGCTCTACGGCGCCGGCAATGGCCCGATCGTTCACGAGGTTGCGGCCCCTTTCCAGGGAATTGAGGCCAAGCCTCAATACTCGATCCGATTTTCTGTCATTGGCCTCGATCATTACCACATCATGAGTATGACTGCGGCGGCAATTCGCGGCGGCGGAGAACTCGTCTCTGTCTACGCGACTGATCCGAAGGCAATCGCCGACTTCATCAAGCTCTATCCGCAGGCAAAGCTCGCCCGGAGCGAACAGGAGATACTCGACGATCCATCCATCAAGCTCGTCGCTGGTGCACAGATTCCGAACCTGCGTGCGCCGCTCGGCATTCGCGTCATGCACCACGGCAAGGACTATTTAAGCGATAAGCCCGCAATCACAACCCTCGAACAACTGGCAGATGTGCGCGCGGCGATCAAGCAAACCGGGCGCATATTCGCCATTATGTACTCGGAGCGGCTTGAAGTGCGTGCCGCAGTCAAAGCCGGAGACCTCATCCAGCAGGGAGCCATCGGAAAAGTCGTCCAAACCATCAACATCGCGCCTCATAAGGTGAATGACATCACTCGGCCCGCATGGTTCTGGGACCCCGAGCAATACGGAGGCATTCTCTGTGACATCGGTTCCCATCAGGCAGACCAGTTTGTGTACTACACAGGATCGACAACCGCTGCGGTTACCGCCTCTCAGATTGCGAACGTAAACCATCCCGCTCACCCCAGATTTCAGGATTTTGGAGATATGATGCTCCACGGCAACGGCGGCGCAGGATACGTTCGCGTGGACTGGTTCACGCCGGACGGCCTCGGCACATGGGGCGACGGACGCCTTTTCATCCTCGGCACGGAAGGCTACATCGAATTGCGGAAATATGTGGATATCGCCGGGCGAAGCGATGGCAATCACCTGTTCGTCGTGGATGCAAAGCAAACAAAATACATCGATTGCAGCAAAGTTGAACTACCATTTGGCCCGCAGTTCGTCTCTGATATCGTGAACCGCACTCATACTGGACAAAATCAGGAACAGGCGCTCCTGACAGCAGAACTCGTGCTCCTGGCGCAAAAGAACGCGAAGGTTCTCACCTTTCCCACTTGAACGCATAGGAGAGCAAGATCATGACACGTCGGGATATTTTCGTAGCCGTCGGTGCGAGTTTCTTCACCGCTTGTATCGCCCTGGCATTTCAACAGAAGGCCGTCATTGGCTCTTCGGTTTATGACTGGAACACGATCCCCGCTCACAAGACGGCGGTCGGAGAGGTTCGATCCTTTTTTCGCGGTCCGACCGCAACTCTGGATGAGCTGGAGGTTCATGTCACCACTCTGAACCCGGGACAGGCCTCGCACCCGCCTCACAAGCATCCCAATGAGGAATTGGTCATCGTCAAGGAAGGAACGGTAGAATGTCTCGTCAACGGCGAGTGGAAACGGGTTGGGGCGGGCTCTGTAATCTTCAGCGCCTCGAACCAGTTGCATGGCCTCAGAAACGTTGGCGCCGGACCTGCTACTTACCACGTAATTAACTGGAGTTCTCCCGGAATGCTTGCCCGGCAATCTCAACAGTAACATCGCAGATGTTACCTCGCACAGACTCTGAATATATAGACAATTGGACAGACTGTGAAGGTAACACTAACCTAAGTTAGTAGATACTTTCCGGATATTTCCCGTTCCTACCAGCCTGGAGGAATATCGAGGAATGCACGCTGCCGGGCGCGAGCTCGAGCGTCGTAAGTGGCGCAAAATCAGGCATGTCCTTCAAGACGGGATATAACCGAGTGGATAGCCTGTAAGAGAACTATTGGATCGAAGGGTTTGTAAAAGAGAAAAGCGGTGCCATTCGACAGGGCGGATAGTCTCATTTCTTCGCTGCGATGAGCCGTAATCATGATCACGGGTAAGGCAGGATGTTGGCGGCGTACCCGTGACTGCAATTCAGTGCCGTGCATCCCGGGCATGCGCACATCTGTGACAAGACACCCGGCGTCGGCGAGAATCCCGGACTCTAGCGCGCTCTCGGCAGACGAAAACGTTGCCACGCCGAAATCGGCCGATGTCAAAAGGCTCTTAAGAGACTCGCGAATCTCCAGGTCGTCGTCCACGACCACTACTATAGGTTTTATGTGTCGGCTCAGGTGCGACCCCCGTTCCGGATTACTGTAACTTGCATGCTACAGGATGACTATTATGACTTGGTATAGGTTGCTCAAAACTAGACGATTCCGAGTTTGCTGGCCATTCTCACGAGGTCAGTTACCGATTGCGCGGCCATCTTTCTCATAATCTGCGCGCGGTGAACCTGTAGCGTGATCTCGGCAATTCCCAACATTGCCGCACTGTCCTTATTCTTGAGCCCCGCCGCGATGAGCGGCAAAACCTCTCGTTCCCTGGCAGAGAGCAGCGCGTAAGACTTTTGGATTCTTGCCAATTCTGATCTTTGCTGCGTTGTCTCCCGATCCTTGGCGATAGCGTTGGAGATGGCCGAAAGCAATTCCTCATCGCTGAATGGTTTCGGCAGAAATTCGATCGCTCCGGCCTTCATCGCTCGAACCGACGAAGGAATGTCGCCATGACCGGAGATAAAGACGACCGGAGGTCCGTTCACTTCCGCGAGCTTCTGCTGTAAATCCAGACCATTGATATCTGGCAACTGCAAATCCAGCACCAGACAAGCCGGGCAGCGCGGAGCCTTGGCCTTGAGAAACTCCGCCGCCGATCCAAACGTGAGAACCCGCAGACCCGCGGAAGATAAAAGGCTCGACAGCGCTTCCCGTACATCGGGATCGTCATCCAGCACAAAGACGACAGGCCGGTCGGGGTCCGTTTCAGGGGAAGAGCCCGACTCGACGGCTGACCCGCCAGTGCGACGGAATTTGGAAGCATCCTGCATTCGCGTCAGACCTCATCGGCTTGGAATTTTGCAGCAGAGTAGCGTTCTCGACCGTCGAAGATTACCATGATAGAAGCATGCTAGCATGCGGAGGACGCGCCCCGCGTTTGAGATCCTGGCCTATGCCGTGACAGATCCACGCCCCCAATGACTAGTATTTGGATGCCAAACGAATGACCGAACAAGTTCCGATGGTCTTTGTTGTCGAAGACGAAGGGTCTGTGCGTGAAGCTCTTGACAGCCTCCTGCGCTCCGCCGGATATGGCGTAAGGCTCTTCAACTCAGCCGGCGAGTTTCTTTCTTCGTGGACTCCCGATGACCTTGGCTGTCTGGTCCTGGATGTCCAACTGCCAGGGCTGAGTGGACTGGCTCTGCAGCAGGAACTTATTAAAGCAGATATCCAGATTCCCACGATCTTCATCACTGGGCACGGAGATATCAGGATGTCGGTGCAAGCCATCAAATCCGGAGCGGTAGAATTCCTGACCAAGCCCGTCAATCATTTGGACCTCCTGAATGCCGTGCGCAACTCCATGGATAAGGCCCAGGCGCAGTTCAAGGAAAAGTCAGAGTTGGTGAGCCTCCGCAGGAGATATGAGGCGCTAACTTCCCGTGAGCGCGAAGTTATGAAGATGGTTATCTCAGGGATGTTGAATAAACAAGTCGCCGCGGAGATCGGGATAAGTGAGATAACAGTGAAAATCCATCGAGGAAATGCGATGCATAAGATGGGAGCCAGCTCTCTGGCGGACCTGGTTAGAATGGCCGAGCGAATCATAACCGCGACGCACGAGACGAAGTGACTTGCAAATCCCGATAGTTGTGCCACAAGAGCCTCGTAACGATTCTCCAAAAGCTAGATTGCGTCTGCGCCTCTGACATTCGTGAGCACCGACCAGGGGCCTCTCACGCTAAGATAGTCGATTTCATCCATCACCAGCTCACGTACCCGCGACGGGGAGACATCGAGATACCGTGCGACCGCTGATTCCGAGGAACGGATCACGAATCTCAGCAGGAACGCCAGTCGAGGTAGATTGGGCAGTTCATACGCAGAGTCGGCTTGTATAAAGTTGATCTCTTCTTCTCTGCACCTGCCGGCCAATACATCGACCGCCTGAGTAATGATAGCTTCGCGGGCAAGATTGTACGGCGTGAGAGCGTCAGAATCGTCGAAGGAAGCGGTGTCAAGCTGCTTCATGACACGCGAAAACACCTCTTCGACGAGGGTGCCGTCCGCGACCAGATACCACGCCAGAGTAGCGAACTCATGCAGGTTGTCGAGCAGCAGATAACACCACGGGATGCTTCGTGGAGAAGAAGTGGGGGGCAGAGCGGTGGGATCTGCGATAGTTGCCATGTTGTCACTCCTAATACTACGGTGAGGAACTTACGTTGGGTGGCGCGCTGCCGCGTCAAGCTGCTTGGAGTTGCTCGGCCGATACCGATTCCAGGGAAGCTTCCATGACCATCTCAGATTGAACGTGATTGGCCGCGCTAAGACGTTCGAGCGCGTCGTTCATCGTATCCTGAACTCGCGTATTCGGCCGATGCAGCGCTCTTGTTGCCTTAGCCGCGAGTTGAACGAGTTGGTAGCGATTCGGCATGCTGGCAAGGGCTTTAAATGTCAATTCGGTGCGCATTCATTTCCTCCTCGGGGCTACGTCCATCGTTCCTTAGTGCGACGCGTTAGAACTCCTCATTTTCAAGTTCCATTTACTAGGACGACAATATCAGCGCAATATCTCGACGCACAATTATGTCTTCGTATAAGGAGGTGGGGTCATCAAGATATCCCCAGAACGAGGTAGTGGAAATAAGGAGATATTTCGAGGAGAATATTGGCCCTGATAGAAGGAACCTACTGCTGGCATTGGTCGCACATCGTCGAACCAATACGTATCGTCTGCTGCGAACAGGAGGAGTCAAGATAGAATGACGCCGGTGATTCTTGATATTGCTGCGACATTCTCAAAAACAAATCTGCTAATCTCAACTGTTCCTCAAGCTCAGCCCAAATCTGGGCAATGATGAGAAGTCATTCAGCAATGTGCCAGACGACATGGCGGGGTTTCAAAATGAGAATCGAAGGCAAAAATGCAAAGGACAAAGTCCCAATGAAAGCCGCAGTCGTGCAGTCTGCTTCGATCGTTTTCAACACTCGTCGGACGCTTGAGAAGCTTGCCGACCTTACGCGAGACGCAGCGGCGCAAGGTGCGAACCTTGTCGTGTTTCCCGAAGCCTTCGTCGGTGGATATCCCAAGGGCCTCGATTTCGGCGCGCGCGTCGGTCTGAGGAGTGACGAGGGACGCGAGGACTTTCGGCGCTACTTTGAGAGCGCGATTGACTTACCCGGAACTGATGCGGATCGCATTGGCCAAGCTGCGTGCGTAAACGGTGTGCACCTGGTCACAGGCGTCATCGAACGGGACGGCGGAACACTCTATTGCACCGCCGTCCACTACTCACCCGAAGGACGCCTGCTAGCTAGGCACCGCAAGGTGATGCCTACAGCTCTTGAGCGTCTGGTATGGGGCTGCGGGGATGGCTCGACCCTATCGGTGACCGAGACAGAAATCGGCAGGGTTGGAAGCGTAATTTGTTGGGAAAACTACATGCCGCTCTTGCGGATGGCGATGTATGCTCAAGGCATCGAAATCTATTGTGCTCCGACAGTCGATGATCGCGATACATGGCTGCCTACGATGCAAACAATAGCGATGGAAGGCCGTTGCTTCGTACTGTCCGCCTGCCAATATCTCACTCGTGGAGATTGTCCAACGTCTTATAGCGCTATTCAAGGGGACGACCCGGCGACAGTTCTCATCCGGGGCGGCTCCTGCGTGATCGATCCGCTCGGCAAAATTCTCGTCGAGCCCTATTTTTCAGGTGAGGCAATACTTCTGGCG
Source organism: Acidicapsa acidisoli (assembly GCF_025685625.1). Lineage (NCBI taxonomy): Bacteria > Pseudomonadati > Acidobacteriota > Terriglobia > Terriglobales > Acidobacteriaceae > Acidicapsa > Acidicapsa acidisoli. The sequence continues at coordinate 213,091 of NZ_JAGSYI010000006.1, read as the reverse complement.
GAACTGGACCGGCGCGTCATCGCGAAGGGAAAATTCGACCTGGATGTCACTGGGCACTATGCCCGTCCAGACATATTCAAGCTGGAAGTGAACACAAGCACCAGGAAGACGGTTCTTTTCGAAGAGTAGGGCGCGAACTAAGTGCTCTAGCTCCCGCACCGAGCTTATCCCCTTGCTTGATCGCGTACACAAGTCTTTCAAGCCGAATGCTGGGTTGATACATCCAAAAGAAGTATGGATTCCATCACGCCAATCTCCGGCCAATCCTCGACAGGAGAGCAGAGTCGCGCCTCCGTCAAAGTCTCCGTCCAAAAGGTGAAAGGCTTGAATTCCTTTCCAGCGGAGGAATTCCTCGCTGTCGAAGAGCCTCTCGAAATCCAACTTGTCCACGGACCATCCAATGCCCGAGCGATGAAATCGATCTCGGTGACAATGCGCACTCCTGGAGATGACTTCGAACTCGCCGCCGGCTTCCTGATGACCGAAGGAGTTGTCCGCGACATAAACGACGTTGAGCGCATCACATACGCGCCCGAAAGCATGGCGTCAGCGCCAGAGTCCGATGCCTGGCAGCAGAGCGCTTTGCCTTATCAACCTAGGTTGAACAAAGTGCGGGTCGAACTGAGCCCGGAAGTTGAAGTAAGCCTCGCGAATCTCGAGCGAAATTTCTATACGACATCCAGTTGTGGTATCTGCGGCAAAGCCTCGCTCCTTGCTCTCCAGACAGTCTGTCCGGCGCGCATCAGGAACTCGTTCGCGATCAATGCCAATATCCTTTACACGCTCCCATCGCGACTGCGTGAATCGCAAAGCGTATTCGATCGTACTGGCGGACTTCACGGAGCAGGTCTCTTCAATGCTGACGGCAAGCTCCTGGCAATGCGGGAAGATGTCGGGCGTCACAATGCCGTAGACAAACTTCTCGGTTCGGAGTTTCTCGCGGATCGGACGCCACTGCGACATGCGCTGCTGCTACTTTCGGGCCGCGCCAGCTTTGAGCTGTTGCAGAAAGCGCTGATGGGAGGCGTTTTCATGGTGGCATCCGTTGGCGCTCCGTCCAGTCTCGCTGTGCAGGTTGCCAGAGAGTTTGACATTATCCTTGTAGGCTTTCTGCGTGACGACCATTTCAACATCTATCACGGGGCCGAGCATATCAAGGGAAAGACAGCCGTATAAAATCTGCCACTGGTCTCTGCAATCCAACCACTTCTCAGCACTGCTCCTTAGGTGGCGCTCTGGCGGCACAACTCAAACAGATATTACCCACAAAAGCCAGCGCCCACCGCGTGAAATCTCACACGGTGGGCGCTGGCTCGGTCTCGCTTAAGCTATTGTGTCGATGTAATTAGTCGTTGTCTCTAAGACGTTCCTGTTCGTTTGCATATTCCCGTTCGGCATCAAGACGTCGAATTGCGATCACCTTTCCAGTGTTCAAAAGAAAGACGGTCCCGGTTTCCGAGCGGTTGATCTGACGGGTAACCTCGGATACGGTCGTGACAACTCGCGGCGTCAGTGAGGTTTCGACGAGTTGAATATCTCGCGCTTGGTGGACAGGAAAATAAGCATGTTGCATCGATGAAAGATAGCCGGCAGTGCCAAGCATTTCCGTCGGAGCAGTTGCAGGGCCCTGGATAGCTACAACGCGTGGTGCATTGTGTTTGCGGAGATCCAGCACCGCAGTTCCTGATCCGTCGCGGAACATGATCAGCTCAGCGCTGGTGCCGATCGGACTAACGAAATCATAAGCCCCATGCGCTTCAGTGCGAACGGATGCAGCGAGCTTCATATGAGCGGGGTCGGTTACATCAAATATGGTCAGGACTGCGCCTTCCTGCTGTTCTACGTACAAATAAGAAGAGCCATTGTTCTCGTGCAATAAAAAGTCCTGATTTGTATTCTGTGCCAACTGTGGGTTGGTCGGTAGCTCCTGTACGATGAAGTCGCTCTTACCCAATGTGGAAGCCTGAGCGTTGACGGAAGCGAAGCTGACCGCTGCCGCGAGGAAGATGCTTTTGACTGTGTGGTTCATGTGACCTCTCCTTTACATTTACAAGTCTCGCTCTATAAAACTGTCGCGTCCAAGTACAAATTCTTATAAGGCATTAGTGCTTGTGAGCAGTCGTAGTGCGAGAGTTTCTAATCAAAGTGAAATCAAATAGCGTGGCCGAATGGATTTGTCGCCCGTTAAAGATACCCTGCATGAAGTTGCGGCGATGAGTGCCAAGTTAGACCCAGGCGGATCAGTCCGGCGCAAATTAAAAAGAATTGAAGTATGATGCTCCGACGCCTGGACCTGGGATCTCAACCATATCCCGCTATGGCGTCTTGATTTGGAGTACCGGTCTGGCTCCCCAGGTTTGGCTTTCCCCTACTCCATCTGATGCGCGTGGAGGTAGGCCGGGTTCTTCACATAAGTGCTGCTCATTCGTCGGGAACGCAAACGCGTAGAGAGCGTCCCGGCCCGCTGAATGCGGAGAATTACGATATTATCGAAGTATGCATGTTACGCGCATTTTCGCGCGATTGAGAGTGGCATACTACTCCGGCGAATGATAAACATCGAAGCTTGGCCGGGAATGGAAACATATCCGTGATCGAAAATTTTCGTCTCAAGGTCTTTCGGACGGTTGCCGAACAACGTCATTTTCGAAAGGCGGCGGACCACTTATATCTCACTCAGCCAGCGGTCACACAACAGATCAGGGCACTTGAGGAGACACTCTCCGTTCCGCTTTTTGATCGCACGGGCAAAGAAGTCACTCTGACCCCTGCGGGAGCGATTCTGCTGAGATATGTAAAACAGATGGATGCGCTGGTAGCGAGGGCTGAGGAGGAAATGAGCACTCTGGTCGGCGAAGTTCGCGGTGAACTGCGAATTGCGGCCTCCCTGACCATCGCGCAGTTTGCGTTGCCTCGCATCCTGGGCGACTTCGTTCGGCTCCATCCCTCAGTCCAATTCGCCATCGAGAGTTCCAAGACCGAGGAAGTCATACAATTGATCGTTTCGCAGCGAGCGCCGCTTGGCTTGATTGAAGGTCCCGCGCAAACCCGTGATGTAACCGTCGAACCGTGGATCGAAGACGAACTTGTCTTGACAGTTCCAGCGAGCCACGAGTGGGATTACACCCGCGAAATAGCGATGACGGATTTGAAAGAGTCACACCTGCTCGTGCGCGAGCGTGGCTCAGGCACTCGCGAAATCGTCGAACAAGCCCTTATGGAGCATGGGCTCCTCATCAGGGATCTCAAGCACGTGATGGAGGTAGATTCCACGGAGGGCATCCTGGCCAGTGTCGAAGCTGGTCTTGGAATCGGCTTCGTCTCCCGCCGCGCCCTTCGCCGTGCGCTCTTGATCGGCACGGTTAAGATGGTCCAAATCCGCGGGGTTCATCTCAAGCGCCAGTTTTCCCTCATCTACAGTCTTGGACCCGAGCCAGCTGGTTTGCCTGGCTTGTTCCTGAGTCATCTTCGCGAAGAGAGGCGGCATCAATCAACTCCGCTGGGGGATGCGCCGAAAGCTCGCGAAAAACGGCCCAGAAAGTAGCCTTCCCAGCCTTTCATGCAAGTCCACTCAACAGTCAGAGGTCCTCTGAGGCAATATATCGTTTCGCTGGCGCAGGGCTTCGGTGTAAAACTCTGAAGCCGCAACTTCAATCTTGCGAATAAGCCTCCGGCTCTGGGCAAGTTCGCGCACGTGCCCTCGACCAAAATCGAAATAAGCTCCAGATTCCAATTGCTGCATCGTAGCAAGATCAAGTGACACCGCAATGCGTAACCGGGAGAGGCTGTACGCGAACATCCGTGGTTTGTGCTGGTGATCAGCCTGGTGCAACTGAGTAGCGGCATTCTGAATCCGGCGCAGAATCTGGCTGAGCGCCTGGCTCGTGCGCATCGGCCACATCTGGTCAAAAATAAACCACATAACCAGAGAACCGAGTGACACTCCGATGACGCGGTCGCGAGCGGTCGCAATCTGGGTTGTTGCGGTGAATTCCTGGAGCGTGGTGAGGAAGAACGCGAAACCGATCTGTATGCCCACTGACCCCATATGCGGGCTTCGTAACACCCACCCTGAAATAAACGCGACTACGGCCACGAGGCAGATAAGGGAGGTGACCGAATCCATGTTAGGAAAGAACAGCGATTCCGCGGCAATCGCCAAAAATCCTCCTACAGCCGTGCCAAAGAAGCGGTAAGTCTGCCTTTGTTTCATCTGGCCTGTGGGACTGAGCCCTGTGAAGAGCACCGTAATGACGCATGTATGAATGCCGGGCCACGAGATGGCGTTGTAAACTGTATAGCAGACCGTTGCTGCAAGCGTAAGCTTGAGAGCATATGTCGTGTTGTCGGCCGAGTGGAAGGCGCCGGGCAAAGAGAGTCGAAAGGTTGGCCTGATCTCCGCGGACGGCACGGCTGGATTGCTCGCTGAGGCCGTTGGCAACATGTGGCTATCGGAATAATGTCGAAGCTCTTTGAGGATATCGATCAACCATGTAGAGGACGATGCTGGCAATTGCTCAAATTGCACTTCGCACTCACCTGTCTCGTCTCCGTCAATCACGCGGTCGCATTCTGCCGCGATTGCGGCACAGTAGGCCCGGTCCTCCCGATCCCTCTTGGCGATGATATTAAATCCAACGAGGGAACTCCTTTCAAGTATGCGAGTCAGCAGACCTATCCGGTAGTGCAGCCCAAGAGGAACTTTGGTGAGTGTTGGACTGATGTTCCGCACACGTTCATAGAGTTCGTTCATGCGCATATCGCCGATATGTGCCGATTGCACGACAGCCCTGTGCAACGAACGAAGTTCCGCCTGATCTTGAACGGATGGTTCCTGGGCGAGCAATTGGAAGAAGCGCGACAACAAAGACAGATGCTTGCGCATTTCGCGTTCAAGTTCTTCTTCGGGCCGTTGAATTCCAAAAACGTATTCAACAGCTACAGCGCTCAGCACGACAATCGCGAGCGCGGCAATTTCGTAGAGGTTGTTCGTGACGATCACATTCGGCTTGCTGTGGGTATCCCATGCTGCAAGGTCGATAAAGCCGTAGAATCCAAATATTGTGAAGAACAATGGAAGCGAAGTATTCGCCATTCCAAATGCAGCAAGGAAGATTCCCAGTATGAATCCTATGTACCGGGCGACCTCCGTTCCGTCTGTGATCTGTACCCAGAAGAGCGAGGCGACGCATGCAGTCGCAGCTCCACCCAGCATCTGCGCCGCGCTTCGCAACGTCAGTCCAGGCCGGTCACGCTGCAGCAGAAAGAGCAGGGAAAGCGCAAGCGCAATTCCTGGTACGCGCAGTGTCATGCAGATGGCCAGCGCAGAGACGATGCCGATTGTATCTCGCGTGCTTCCTGCAAATCGCCCACGGAACGGCGCAAGCTCTGCGACTATCAGGCGAAGCACATCAGTATTTCGGAATCGGGTTCGCGCCATTTGATTCTCTCTACCGCACAACCGTGATTGCGGTTGCTCCGACGCGGAAGAACTCGGGATCAGGATCAGTTACGCGGATACGCACCGGAAAGCGCGCCGAAAGGTGTACCCAGTTCAACGTGCGATCTACTTCTGGGAAGCCTCCCTCGACTGCTCCATCTTCTGGAAAAACGCCGCGCCCGACGCTGTCAACAACTCCGTTGAAGCGGTGTGTAGGATGTTCCATCAAATAGACTTCTACATGCATCCCCGGTCTGATGTGCCTCAATTTCGATTCCCGATAACTCGCGAGCACCCACCATGTGGTTGTATCAACCAAGGTAAATATCGGTGTGCCGACATGTGCATAAGCGCCCTGCGAAATATTCATGTTCGTCACATAGCCATCGAAGGGCGCCTTCACGTAACACCACTGCAGGTTTAGCTCTGCCTGCTGCACCTTTGCGGCGCGGTTGGGACGTTCCGCCATTAACGTCACCAGGTTGTCGACGGTATGCTTCGCCTCACCGAGCTTTGACTGCGATGCCTCGAAACTTGCCGCCGCTGTTTCCTTGGTCGCAAGCGCCATCGACTCCTGCGCCTGCGCCTGCAGTAGTTGCGAAGATGCCTCTTGGTAGCTCTGCTTTGCGACACTCAGCACCGTCTGGGCCTGATCGACCTGCTGCACGGTAACGTAGTGCTTCGTCAGGAGCGGGGCGATCCGGTTGTAATCATTCTGCGCAAAGCGAAGTTGTGCCTCCGCCGCGCTCTGCGCTGCGTCAGCATGTTCGACGGCGGCCTTCGCGGCGAGATAACTGGCCTGTGCAGCACTAACTCCGCTCTTCGAACCCGTCACGCCGGCCTGAGCAGTTCCGACCGCGCTCTGCTCCACGGCAATGTGCCGCCGCTCGTCTTCGATCTGGCCCTCAAGCGTTGCCTGGTCGGCCTTGGCCTGGGCAAGCGCATACTCATAGGGCCGTGGATCGATCACAAACAGTACATCGCCCTTGTGCACAGCCTGGTTATCCTGCACTGGCAGGCTGACGACGCGGCCTTCCACCTCGGGCGCAAATGCAATTGAATTTGCGCGTACAGTTGCATCATCGGTCCTTGGATGGTCGTCGACCTGGACCGCTGAAATCAGCAGGGTGATGGCCGCCAGGCTGACGATTCCGATTCCAATCAACCGCCCGAGTTTAGCTTTGTCGTGAGACATTCTTTCTTTCACTTCAGTCAAAAAAGCACAACCAGAGCAAGCATGTGAACAGAACCACCATGCCCGGATAGATAATCGCCGGGTGTCCGATGGAGCGGTCCAATCCTTTCCTGCGAAGCAACGTGTTCGCTACAAGCGTAAGCACCACGCCCGAGGTTAGCGAGATCATCCAGCCGGGAAAGTAGGAGCCAACAATCTCCACATTTGGATTAAGCCTGCAACCCATCGCGCACATGATCGGAAATGTGGAGCCAACGAAGGCGATTGGACGAAAGACACCTTTCATGGATGGGCTCCGGGCAAGGTTGTGCCACTCTGCAGCAAGCTTCCTGTCGCGTACGTAAGCGCCACTGCGCTCTGCATCAATTGAGCTTGCGATCGCACAACAGTTACTCTTGCCTGCGCAAGTTGGCGTTCCGCCTCGACCACATCGACTAGTGACCGCACTCCAAACTTGAAAGCATCCAGCGATGAGTCATACGACATTTGTGCGGCGGTCAGAAAGCTCTGCGAGGATTGTTGTTGCTCAATCGCCGTCTCGTAATCGACATAAGCCTCCCAAACCTGCCGCGTGACGGAATCCTCCGTAGCTCGTTGTTCTTCGCGGGCCGCTTTTTGCTCGGCGAGAGCAGCGGCAACCTCATGCTTTCGCGCCCCGTTAAAGACCTCCCAACGCAGCTTCGCTTCAACGGACCATGTGGCGACACTTGCAGGTCCCAGTTGACCCCAGTCTGCCGAGGGCCATGCGTTCGTCTGGCCGCCACTGGCACTAAGACTCGCCTTGGGAAGATAGGCGGCGCGAGCGATCTTGTAGCTGTCATGCGCCTGGCGAAGCTCCTGCGCACGAGCCAGCAGGTCGGGCCGCATCTTCCATGCATTGTGTATGAGATCCTCCACCGAGTCATTGAACGCGCCAGGTAAGTCTCTCCCACTTTGTGGAGCGATCTCGATTTCAGTTGTAGGTTCAACGCCAATTGTTTCGCTCAGCGCAAGCTTCGACTTCTTCGCCTCTCCCTCGGCGGCAGCCAGATTGAATCGCGCCTCCGCTGCGCCAGCTTGCGCGTTTTGTAGATCGGGCAGAGTGGCGCGACCATGGTCATACTGCAACTGAGCGTTCTCAAGCAGAGTCTCGGCCGTTTGAAGAATTACTTTAGCCGCTGCTAGCTCGCCGATGGTGCGCTGTGCGCGATAAAACTCCGTTGCAGTCGAATAGGCCAGTGTCTGATGCACACGACCAAGGCGAAGTACGGAAGCAATCTCCAGAGCCTTGCTGCCGTCCAGCTTCTGTCCACGACCGAAGTCAAGTAAATCGTATTCCAATTCCAACTGCTCCGCAGCAATTTGCTCTCCCACAGTCACATAGCCTCTGGGCGCAATCGGTGCAGGAAAAGGAACGATAAAGCGTGCATCGCTGCCCTGCGCGACAAAGCTCAGAATCGGTAAGTAGAGCGCGCGATCGATTCCTGCTTGCTCGAGCGAACGCTTGGCGTTAGTCCACGCAATGCGGCCCTCGGGGCTAGCCATCTCCGCAATGTCAATCAACTCTGGAAGAGTGTAGATATGCTTCGGGTCAATCGCCGGAATCGGAATATTCGGACGCACAGAGCCGATACATCGCGCCGCATCTTTCGTGTTGATAACTGCGCTGCAATTGGATATTGCTCGCCCGTCCTGGCCCGATGCCGGCATGGCGAAAGCTTCGACAGCGATAAAGATACAAAGAGCCGTCCAACTGCGTCTTCTGGTCAGGCGGGAAGCGATCATCTTCAGTGCCCGTACCCGCCCGCTTGCTGTTCCACCTTGCCGCGAAAGAGCCAGTACAAAATTCCGAAATACAGCAGCGCCAGAAGAATGCCCAAACTCCACCAGACAATCCCGACGCGCAAGACATGCGGACCGGCGAGCGCACGCGCGACCGTTATGTCCTGGCCCTGGTTTCCAACAGCGGGAAGCAGCACGGGATATAGTCCAGCCGCGGCTCCGGCAAGCATCGCGGCAAGATAAACACACGAACCCCGGAAGGCAGCCAAGCTCGCCTTTTTTCGCAGAGCATATCGTATGGCCACGAGGCCCGCGATCACCAGAAGAGGCGCGAGAAATGCGATTGGATGCGCGCGATAGTTTTCGAGCGAGTTCGGGCGAGCAATTGCCGTGGCAGGAAGGCTGAGCAACGTAACAATAAATACAGCTGGCCACAATCTCGTCGCCCGGTTAAGCGCTCTTTGTTCGAGATCTCCGCTGGTCTTAAGTGCAAGGTAGAGCGATCCGTGAAGCGCGAGCGCAAGCAGCGCCAGCACAGCGCCTGTCACCGTATACCAGTCGAGTATGCCGGGGTTAGGTCCAGGAGTCCAGTTGGTCCATAACGGAAGAAAGAAGTAATCGTCCTTGCCGATCGGGACGCCCCGGACGACGTTCGCCAATGCGGCTCCAAAGAAGATTGCAAGCAGTGCGCTCGATAACGAGAAAAGGCCATCACAGAAGGTATGCACCAACGGCTCGTGGGAATGACTGCGCATCTCGATGCTGACGCCTCGCAGGATTAGCAGCCAGAGCACCATCATCAACGGCAGATAAAAGCCGCTGAACGCAGACGCATAGAGCAGCGGAAAGGCAAAGAACAGGGTGCCTCCCGCCGCAAGCAACCAAACCTCGTTGCCATCCCATACCGGACCAATCGCCCGCAGTGCAAGCTGACGATCCGTCTCGCTCTTCGCCACGAAAAAATAGATGATGCCTACTCCGAGGTCGAAGCCGTCCAGCACCACATAGGCGGCCAGCATCGCGGCCACTATCCAAAACCACAAAGTCCCCATGGTATCTCCTATGCCGCCGTAAAGCTCTGGCCGGCAACCGCTTCATGAGGCGCCTTCGGGCCGGATTGAATGAAGTTATAGACAAGGACAATCCACAAGATCGAAAGGACCGAATACATCCCAAGAAATCCCAGTAGCGTGAAAAGACTCGTGCCCACGCCGATATGCGTTGAGTAACCCTGCGAGGTCCGAATCAGTCCATAAACAAGCCAGGGCTGACGGCCGATCTCCGCGCACATCCAACCGGCCGTGTTCGCGATATACGGCAACGGAAAGCTAAGCAGAATCGGCCACAAAATCCATCGTGACTTATACAGCTTGCCGCGCCATAACAGCAATCCGGCAAGTCCCATGATGCCGACGAAGTAGGTTCCGAGACCTGCCATGATGTGATAAGCGTAGAAGAGCAGCGGCAGTGTGGTCGGCCATTGGTCGCGGGGAAACTGGTCAAGGCCCTGCACTTCAGCCGATGTGGTTCCGTAGATCAGGAAGCTGAGCAGCTTGTTGACCGCGAGGGGATTGTCGATCTTCTCGTGTTCGAAGTCCGGCTGTCCCAGCACCACCATGGCCGCTCCCTTCTCGGAGTGGAAGAGGCCTTCCATGCCGGCGATTGCGGCAGGTTGATGCTCGGCCAGATACTTGCCGTGCATGTCGCCGGTCGGGAAGATCTGGGTGGCGCAGGAGATCAGACCAACGATGACGCCCAGCTTCAGGAAGGTGCGTCCATACTCTTCATCGCGGCGCTGTAGCAGGTAAAGCGCGCCCACCGCGGACATGACGAAGGCGCCCGTAATCACCGCTCCGGACATGTTGTGGGCGTACTCCAGCCATGCCCACGGATTGAGCATAAGACCCCAAAAGCTGCTAACTTCATACACGCCGTTCGGCAGCAACTGATAAGCGACTGGATGTTGCATCCATGCGTTGGCGATGATGATGAAGAATCCCGATATCCACGAACCGACAAAGACCAGAAACGCAGACAACCAATGCGCCCAGCGCGGCAATCGCTTTTCCCCAAAAAGAAAAAGCCCAAGAAATGCGGACTCCAGAAAGAACGAGAAAATGCCTTCCATCGCAATTGGCATCCCGATCACGCCGCCGGTCCTGCGCGAGAACTCCGACCAGTTCGTTCCGAACTGAAATTCCATCGGAATTCCAGTCACAACGCCAAGCAGGAAGTTAATAGCAAATATCTTCGCCCAGAAGCGCGCCGATATTGCATAGTGTTCTTTTCCTGTCTTCAACGCAAGCGTCTTCAGCACGACGATAAGCAGCGCCAGGCCCATCGTCAGTTGCGGAAAGAGATAGTGATACGTGATCGTAAAGGCAAAGTGGATTCTGTGCAGCGTTAAGATGTCCATGTAGCTCCCAAGCCCGTTCAGGGAATGCATAAGTGGGGGACTGACTGACCTGGATTCTGCCGGCCCTAAGCCAGCTTTTCCTCGCGAAGGGACGATCCAAGAACTTTGAGTACACGCACTGCGGTGGCTAAACCCACGCGCGCATCCTCGCTCATCGCTTCCTTCCCGATCGTCAGGAGCGAATGCGGTTTGCGTTCCGGGGCCGATAGAATTGCAGCTATCTGGTCCGGATCGATCTTATCGAGTAGATTAGTGACCATCAGCACCAGCCGCAGCGCCGTAATGACCTGCTTTGAGCTGGCTACGTCGGCTACTCGCTCGATGACTGTATTGCCGGCGCTAAGGAGCCCGCTTGCAATGTCGATCAAACCTTTCTCATGCATCCGCTGCAACAAGTCGTAAGCGGACAGGATAGCCTCCACGTGCTGCTCGGGTGCCTGCTCCAGCCGCCGCATCAAATCGTTCCGGGAATTCCTCGGCGTGAACTCCCGAAACTCAACCGCAATTGCCATTGCTCTTCCTGCCTTTCTTACTATCTGCTTGGTTGAATCTGAACAAGCGCTTGAGTGCCCGGCATGCGGTAGTCCTTGCGCGCCCACTTGCGCTCCACCTCGACCCCGTTCTGCGGGGTCGGCTTGCCCGAGAAACGTGGGTTCAGCGGTTTGAGCGGATTGCTGCCCTTCTCCGGAAGCACTTCGATCCTGACCGCGGTCTCTTTGTACGCCGGTGTATTCGTCGCGTTATCCGCATGCGATCCTGTCAGGATGTTGATCGGCCCTTCGTTCGGCGAGTATAGCCCCAGGTACACCTGTTGGCCGACCACCCGTTTTGCGACCAACACCTTGATCTTCAGCGTTCCGTGACGGCTGGTGACGCGCACCCACTGACCGGATTCGATATCTCGCTCCCGCGCCAACTCCTCCGAGATCTCCAGATACCGCTCCGGTGTCTCTTCATGAATGCCGGAAACCCGCTTTGTCATGTTGCCTTCGTGGAAATGCTCCAGCATGCGGCCGTTGTTGAGGAAGAGATCGAACTCCTCGTCCAATGCCTCATCCGGTTCGCGGAACTCGAGCGGATGGAACTTCGCCTTGTTGTCCGGGAAGGGAAAGCCGTTGAGGTATAGCACCGGCTGATCGGTCCCGTCCTCCGCCACTGGCCACTGCAGGGTCTTGTACTCTTCGAGCCGCTCAAAGGTTACTCCTGCATAGAGCGGCGTCAGCGAGGCCATCTCTGCCATGATTTCCGACGGGTGCGTATAGTTCCAATTAGCGCCCATCCGGTTGGCAATGTCCTGCGTGATCTTCCAGTCGGCGCGGCTGTCTCCCAACTCGGGCAGAGCCTGATAGAGCCGCTGGATCCGTCGCTCCGTGCTGCTGAACGTACCCTCCTTTTCCAGGGCCGGGACGGCGGGAAGAATCACGTCGGCGTAGCGGCAGGTCTCGCTGAAGAAGATGTCCTGCACGACGAAGAAATCCAGATTCCCATAGGCCTTGGCGACGTGGTTCGCGTTCGAGTCGGCCTGGATCATATCCTCGCCGGCCAGGTACATCGCCCGCATCTTGCCCTCGACCATCCCGTCCACCATCTGGTGGTTGTCCATGCCGCGCTCCGACGGGAGAGGCACACCCCACACCTTCTCGAACTTTGCGCGGATCTCAGGATCGTTCACCGGCTGGTAGCCCGGGAAGACGTTCGGCGCTGCGCCTATGTCTCCGGCTCCCTGTACGTTGTTATGGCCGCGCAAAGGATAAGCCCCGCCCTCGTCACGCATGTAGTTGCCAGTAATCAGAAGCAGATTCGAGATGGCCGTCGAACCATCGGAAGCACGCATATGCTGCGTGATGCCCATCGCCCAGAGGATCGCAATACTTCTTGCAGCGACGAGTTCCCTCGCGACCTGTTCAAGAGTCTCCAGCGGAACCTCGCAGGTCTTTGCCGCGTACTCCATCGTGAAGGGCTCAAGGCTTTTCCGATATTCCTCGAAGCCATTCACCCACTGATTCACAAAGTCCATCTTCGCGTGGCCGTTGTCGATCATGTAGCGGCTCATTGCCGACAGCCACACCAGGTCGGTTCCCGGACGCGGACGGAAGTGAATATCGGCGCGATGCGCCATCTCGTGCTCACGCGGATCGGCTACGATCAGACGCTGGCCAAACAGCTTGTGTGCACGCTTCACGCGGGTCGCAAGTACAGGGTGAGCTTCGGCGGTGTTACTGCCGATGATCAGTACCAGGCCTGACTTCGCGATGTTCTCGATCGATCCCGAGTCGCCGCCATAGCCCACCGTGCGGAACAGGCCGGTCGTCGCCGGGGCCTGGCAGTAGCGCGAGCAGTTGTCGATATTGTTTGTCCCCAGCACAGCACGGGCGAACTTCTGCATCAGGTAGCCATCTTCATTGGTGCACTTCGAAGAGATGATCACGGACAGTGCATCCGGGCCGTACTGGTTCTTGATCTCGGTGAACTTCGAGACCACCAGCGTCAGCGCTTCTTCCCAGCTCGCCTCGCGGAAGCCGTTGCCTTCGCGGATCAGGGGCGATTGCAGCCGGTCCTTGCTATTTACAAAATCCCAGCCAAACTTACCTTTGACGCAGGTTGATATCTCGTTCGCTTCTCCATGCTGCGGGACAATTTTGAGGATATTGCGTCCCTTGGTCCACACATCATAGCTGCAGCCCACAGCGCAATAGGTGCATACCGTCTTGGTCTTCTTGATGCGCTCCTCGCGCATCATCGACTCGGTCTGTGAGACCTGCATGATCGCGCCATAACCCATTTCGGGCTCAATCGCCTTGACTACATCGATCATCTTGTTCAGTGCGGTCTTCGGCATGCCGCTCATGAACCCGGCCTCGCCCAGCATGGATTTCTCCATTAACGCATTGCATGGGCAAACAGTGATGCAGTGGCCGCATGAAACGCAACTGGATCCGCCAATCTGCATGCCGCCATCCCATAGCACACGCGGATGATCCAGTTCCCAGCCGATCGAGAGTGTCTCGTTAACCTGCACCGTCTGGCATGCCTGAACGCATTGGCCGCAGAGAATACACTGACTAGGGTCATAACGGTAAAACGGATTGGACATGTCGACTTCGTACGGCTTCGGCTTGAACTCGTGGTGCTGATGCTGCACATTCAACGCAAGCGCCGTATTGTGAACTCGGCAATTCTCATTGTTGTTGTCGCATACCGTGCAGTACAGCATGTGATTTCCAAGAATCACGTCGAACGCTTCGGAACGCGCATTCTTGGCGCGCTCGGATTCTGTCACCACTTGCATGCCTGCGCTGACCTTCGTACCACAAGCCCGCTGAAGCTTTCCACCCACTTCGACGAGGCATGTATCGCAGGTCTGGATCGGCCCCATCAGTGGCGAGTGATAGCAGATATGAGGAATCTCTTTTTCACGAAGAACGGCTTCGACGAGAAGTTCCCCTTCCGATGCAGCGATTATCTTTCCGTCAATCGAGATCTCGATGGCCTTCGAGTCTTTTCCGTGGTTGCCGTTATTCATGTAAGTCCTCTCGTAGCAGTCCAGCCCGTATTCGTTCTGTTTCGGCTCCTATCGCCCTTGCATGTCATATATGGCTAATGCATGATGTGCGTGATAAGGTCACCGTGTTATGCCGGGAAAGCGCGTGTTCCAGTTCAAGTCTCTCGTGCAGAAACCCCTGCGTCCAAACACAAATTCTTATTAGCTATAAGTGGATGTGTCTTCTGCGGTGCCGCGAGTGACGGGCAATTCGTCAGCAAACCGCGCCCTCGTTGGGGTTGGGGAAGGTATCAATGTTGTCCCCATCGCTTAGGTCCAGGCAGGCATAGTCCTTTTCAACAGCGACTTCGAGAGAGCCGTGCGCTCCAAGGTCAATCATGGCGTAAATTCCAACCTCTTTGGTTTCCGCCCAGGCTCTGACGTTCTCCGTGGCGAGAACGATCGTCAATTCAGGCGCATGATATCGAAGCGTTGTGCAGCCCAAAGACGGTTGGTGTTCCAGCGCATATGTCATTCTGGCGTTCGGCTCAGAGCCCAGGTAAACCGTCTCCTCTATATGCCCCGCGTCAACCAGCGCAGCCAGTTCCGTCTGCCTCAGGCGAAACCGCAGCGAGTTACCCTTGATGCGAAGTTTCATCGATCCACCTGCTCTGTTCCCGCTTTGAAAAGCGCGGCCCGCTTTTTGATCTACGTTGAATTGGCATGCCGGGGAAAAAGCCCAGGAAAGCAATCGAAACCGCCTTCTTCGCTGAAGCCTCGCGGCTCGAAGGTCCCAAATCGACATATCGAATCGAGTGCCTACTATCGCGCTTTCCGCAACAGTTGGAAGATTGCCCATCCTGACAACATGACGGACTCGCCGTATAACTGACTGATGTAGACAAGGGACCCTCCTCTGGTACAACATGTGAGCCGCATCATGGCGGCTATCTTATCGAGGCGTGAAGCATTCGGAGCGGCGGGCCGGATGGCACCGAGGCGAGCAGCACCCACGCGTCCATCAGACACCCGCCACCCAGTCGGGGGAGACTTCTTTGGGCCCTAGTTAGAGCCCTAGTTCAGAGAGCCCAGGATGATCGTCAGGGCGTCGTCCTTGCGGCCAGTGAAACTTTCGATCCGCTTCCTTAATCGGCAGGTCGTTGACGCTGGCATAGCGGTGATGCATGATGCCGCTCAGGTCAAACTCCCAGTTCTCATTTCCATATGAGCGATACCAGTTGCCGGAATCATCATGCCATTCGTATGCAAAGCGCACTGCAATGCGGTCCAAATCAAAGGTCCAAAGTTCCTTGATGAGCCTGTAATCCAACTCGCGTTGCCACTTCCTAGTCAGGAACTTGATAATCTCCTCACGGCCCTTCACGAATTCAGCCCGGTTGCGCCAGACGCTATCAATCGTGTATGCCAGAGATACCTTTTGCGGGTCGCGTGAGTTCCATCCGTCCTCTGCTTTGCGCACTTTCTGTGTCGCGATCTCTCCGGTAAAGGGCGGTACAAGTGGCAAGATTTGCTGCGTGTTCATGCGAAAGTGCCTCGGCTTTCCGTGGTAGCAACTCAAGAACACAATTCGGATGCTAGCGTAAAGATATGCGCCTGCCTATTATGTGTTCGTATAAGGTACCGCGCCGATAGATTATCGCCTGCTGAGCCAACCAAAAAGTGATCTAAACCAAGGCATTTACGGACGCAAAAGTGCGAGCCTGAATCACGAGGGAAAAGTCTTGATTCCCCATTCGGGGAATAGCTCCATTCTGCGAATGGGCACTCATGGTACGGTCTATCACATCGCCATCCCGCCACTCAGAATCATCGCGACTTACTGCTGGATACCACAGCCATCTCAGATCAAATGCGGATCGCGATGGCCTCTGTAGGTCGAGACTTACCAGAAGTGAGCGGCTTCCATCTTCGGCGAACCTGGCTCGCCGTCGATAATCTGTGTGCTGAGCACGACCTCCATGTTCTTCTTATTGCCTGCTTCCTGCGCCGCACGCTGCAGCCGGGCCAAATCGCCGGCATCCGTAAGAAACTCTCCCGCTGCGATTGTGCCGCCGCGGCCGATTCCTGCGACGACTACAGCCAGCTTCCCAGTGTTGGTGTCTGTAAATCGAGCCACGATGGCATAGTCGCGATAATTGTTGGTTGCCATTTGCACTGACCGGTCGACTACCCAGCGGGTCTGAGATGGGGCGTTGCTGTCGACTATGCTTAATTTCGTCATGTCCTGATCGTTCGCAAAGTGATAACGCAAGGTGTTGGTCAACCGTAACGTCCAGGCGTTATCGAATGCTCCGATAAACACAGTCGGTCCGTTTCGCAGGTCTTCCAGTTCGGTGGCGCCCTCGCTTTTCAGGCTGTAGGGTCTTCCTCGGGACTGGAGGACTCCCGCTACCTTGACGGTAGCGAATACATCGTCCATCACGATTGCGGTAAGCTTGTCGTTCAGCGAGACTCGCTGGGTCGGGTCGGCAGCTTGACGAAGAACGATACTTGAATACTGAAGCTGGTCTGCAATACAGAGCAGGACCGGGTCATTTGTGGTAAGAACAGGCTGCCAGAAGTAGTCGAGAGCGGAGCGATGCATCGCTTGCCAAAAGAGAACCCCACCAACCGAGAGGAGCCCGGCGACGACGCAGGTGAGCGCAAGAACGAGCAGGGAATGGCGGTGAGCGATCACCGGCTTGGCCTCAGGAGTCGCCTCGCCGCCGGTGAGGGTCTCGACCGCGGCCAGATCCAGCTCTTTTAAGACAGGATCGTTTGTGCCCTTAGGCCAATGGAACTGAGGAATGTAAGAGCCGGATGGCAGAGTGATGCGCAGTTCGGTCGTATGTGCGGGATCCTGATAATACTGCGCCACTCGCTTACGGATCTCCGCTGCGGTCACGCGAACGATTGGATCGGAAGCGGTGTCGTAATTCGCGTCTCTCCCGAATATTTCGACCCCGAGGGTCCGCTCCTTGATGTTCTCCGCATCCCCGGCCAATGTGTGCTCAGTTACAAAACGCAGAAAAGCGGGAAATCTCTTGCTGTGACTAAAGTAGGGGTTGGCGAGAAGGCGATTTAACTGCTCTCGGATCGCATCTTTCTGCGACTCGGTCAATAATGTATATTCGCTGGCTTCTGATTCTCCCAACATCTATGGCTCCGTCTTGGACCACGCGATTATATCTCCGTAAGAGCACCCTGTCTGTTCTCCGAGGCTGCAATTCGGAAGTGTAACTAAATACATAACATACGAGTTCTTTACCTGTTAAGGATTATCTCTTTTCGGCAAGAAATCCCCGACCGATGCCGTAAGGACCTTAACAGCCTTCCGTCGAGGCACCTACAAAGGGCATCGATCTCCAAGTTCCAATCGCAGCAGGCCTTTCCAAACTTGCCTTGCAGAGCCTGTGGAGTTTGGAGTGCTCAGGGTCTCATTCACAAATTTGGAGGCTACACATTGAGAATCAGACGCGACACAAAAAGACTATGCTCTCTCGGCTATTGGAGTGGATTTGCCGCTCTGCTCGCCATCCTGGCGACGGCCAGTCCATGGGGTAATGCACAGATCGCAACCACCACGGCGACGCTTTCCGGCGTCGTTTCCGATCCCTCGGGAGCGATCGTGCCCAACGCCTCCGTAACGCTGGACGCTACGGAGAAGGCAATCAATAGAACCTTCATCACGGACGCAGGTGGCCGGTACTCGTTCAGTCAACTTCCGCCGGCCACCTATAAATTGACAATCAAAATCAACGGATTCGAGACGTATGAGCAGAAGGGTATAGCTCTCAACGCGGCCGAATCCGCTACACAAAATGTGTCGCTGACTATCGGGGCCGAATCGCAGTCGGTCGTGGTGACCGCCGATGCTTCCGAACTGAACACCGATAATTCGAACGTGGCGGCGAGCCTGGATGCCAAGGAGATCGTCGAACTGCCCCTGAATGTGCGCAACATCTACGGTCTCACCACTCTCAATTCTTCCGTCAGCAACACGTCGGAAAGCCAGATGCTGTTGGGCGGCGGCAGTAACACCACCGATAATGCGGACCAGGACATCTCATTCCTGAATTTCAACGGTGGCTTCTTTGGAACAACCGCGTTCATGCTTGACGGTTCATGGGATACGGACCCAGAGTGGGGCGCCGTCATCTTCGTTCCTTCCGTGGACGGGGTTCAGCAATTCAAAATCCAGAACAACTCCTTCACTGCACAGTACGGTTGGAGCACGGGCAACGTGGTGAACGTCGTCACGAAATCGGGGACGCGCAATTTCCACGGCTCGGCGTATGAGTTCTATGCCGACAATGGCCTCAATGCCTTGAACTACTTCTCGACATCCAGTACGTCCCTCACTCGCAACCAGACGGGCGTATCGGCAGGCGGACCGCTCTACATTCCCGGGCTGTATAGACAACGCGACAAGACCTTCGTCTTTGGCCTCTACGAACACTTCACTGTAACCACTCCGACCGTAGTCCAGTATGCTGTGCCGGACGCCAACTTCCGCGCCGGAAACTTCTCCGAGATTCTGGGCGCTCCAACCGGAAAAACAGACGCGCTCGGCCGGCCCATCCTTCTGGGGCAGATTTACGATCCACACAGCGGACGCCATATCACCGCGGGCGCGGTCGATCCAGTTACCGGCCTTACGGCCAGTCAAACCGGGTACATCCGCGATCCAATCAAGGGCAACATCCTCTCCAACCTTGCTGGCTATGCGCCAGATCCCATTGGCGCAAAGCTGCTGAGTTACTACCCCTGCCCAACCTGCACCGGAACGGGCAATAATTACACCGTCTCCGCTTCCGCGCCCGCAAGCTCGAATGAATACAGCATTCGGGCCGACCACAACTTCAGCAGCCAAGCCACCGGTTATTTCCGTTACTCATACAAGCAGGAGGAAAAGACCGGAGCCGCAGCGGCCTGGGGTTCCGATGCTGCAGGCCCCGGCAATGAACGGCCAAACAACCGCTGGGGAGCGTGGGCCGGGCTCACCCAGATATTCAGCCCGACCTTCACCATGAACATCACATCGGGCGTCCAGCTGTGGCATGAAACCTCGAATAATCAGTCGTTCGGATTCAACTCCACCAGCAATCTCGGGCTCCCGTCCTACCTCACCTCGCAATACCCGTTGTTCCCGATCGTCGATGTAGGAAGCGTGTCCTCAATGGGTCCGTTGGCCGGGAACCAGCAGGGTGTCACCAACCACGGCCCCATCGGCACAGTGGGTGTAGACTTCATCAAACTTCACGGCAAAAACACGCTGAACTTCGGGTTCATGGGAGTCGAGCAGATGGATAGTCAGAAGCTCTACTACCAGACCACCCTGGACTTCAGTGGAAATTTCACCTCAGGCCCGGATCCTCTAAGCGGCTCGGGATTTGCCAACGGTAATGGAGTAGCGCAGATGCTGCTCGGCGTCCTGGACAGCGCAGGTGGCGGAACAAGTGTTGGAACAATCCACAATCTCACCGTCTCTAACCGTCTCCTGGGCGAGTATGTGCAAGACGACTGGAGGCCATTCCACAACCTCACAGTCAATCTCGGCCTCCGTTACGAAGTGCAAACTCCGGACACCTATCGCAATAACGAAGGTTCGATCTTCAACCCGAATGCGTTGAACCCCCTCAGCTATACGGCTGGCCAGCCGGTCCTTGGAGCCCTGGAGTTTCTGAGCCCTGGAAATCGTGACGTCTACAACCCGAACTACACCAACATAGCGCCTCGCGTCGGCTTCTCGTATCAGCCTATTGCAAAAGCCGTAGTCCACGGCGGATATGGAATCTTCTTCCCGCAATCGGTGACCTGCTGCTTCCCGGCGGACCCCGATGGGTTCTCCGCCACAACTTACATAAACCCCAGCCTGGATGGGGGAGTCACCCCGAACCCGAACATCAGCACCAGCAATCCCTGGGGCGGTGTGTACGCGCAGATCACCGGCAACAAAAACGGGGAATACCAACAGCTCGGCAACGGGCTTACCAGCACCTTCTCCAGCCGCCGTTCTCCCTATGTGCAGCAATGGATGCTAGGCGTGCAGTATGCGATCAGCCCCAGCGACGAGCTCGAAATCGACTACATCGGCAACCGCGGCGTTCGCATGATTGGAAGCATGAACTACAACCAGCTGAATCCCACCTACTTGCCCATGGGTTCCAATTATCTGGGCGGGGCTGCGGCTTCCAATCCGTTCGCTGCGCCCTTGAAAGCTCTGGAGGCAGGGGGATCGATTGCTCCCAGCGGCTGCAATCTCGACAACGCATCCGCGACCAACGCGCAGTTGCTTTCGCCCTATCCGCAGTATTGTAATGGCGGGGTCGCCCAGACCGACGCGCCCGTTGGTCAGTCGCTCTACAATGCCTTGCAGGTCACATACAACCACCGGGTAAGCAAGGGGCTCACCGCGATGGTGTCCTATACTTACTCCAAGTTTCTCGACAATGTCGCCGGGAACAACGCCTGGTCCTACAACGGACCGACGAACTGGGGTGTTACGCCGGCCAACAACTACAACCTGGCGGCCGACAAGAGCGTCGATGGCGGCGATATTCCGCAATCGCTCGTAGCAAGCTACTCCTATCAACTGCCAATCGGACGGGGCAAGGCAGTCGGTTCGGGCATAAATCGCATTGCGGATGCCGTAGTGGGCGGATGGGAGCTTTCCGGAATCGCATCCTTCAAGGCTGGAATTCCGCTGGGCATCTTCGGCAACGATCAACCCTCTTATGGCGGCAATCCCCGACCGGATGTGATTGCGAATCCGAAGATGTCGCACCACACAATCCACGAATGGTTCAACACGGGCGCCTTCACGTACGCTCCGTATGGCTCATTCGGCGACGCTCCCCGTTACTTTTCCGATCTTCGCGGACCTCGCTTTCAGGACTGGGATACAGTGCTGGCGAAGAACTGGAACTTCAGAGAAACCATGCGAGCCCAATTCCGCTTCGAGACATTCAACACATTCAACCATCCAAACTTCTACGCGCCGGGGGCCGGGTCAACCAGTTACTCGGGTTGCGATCCCAATGCAACCGGATGCGCCAGCAGCTTTGGGCAAATCACCAATGCCTTCCCCGGCAGAATTGTCCAGTGGGCAGGAAAGTTCTACTGGTAATAATATTCACGTGAATAACAGCACCAAATGGATGTTCCTGGCTCTTCTGGTTGTGCTGGCCAAACCCGTACCTGGGTCTGGCCAGCCGCAACCGGCTTCCGCTCTTGAGTCGGCCGTGGCCGCAGCGCAGCAGGCCCAGGCCGCGCATGACTATGTCGCTGCTGTACACGACTATAAACAGGCAGTGAAGATTCGTGCGGACGTGCCGCAACTATGGGCCAATCTCGGACTCGTCGAGCATCTGGCCGGAGACTATCCCGCAGCGATCTCGAGCTTGCAGCAGGCCAACCGTCTCAATCCGGCCTTGTACGTTCCCAATCTCTTCCTTGGAATCGACTATGTGCGCACCGGTAAAGCGCGCGAAGCGATTCCTTTTCTGATCAAAGCGGAGAAGATCAATGGCGCCGATCCGCAGGCGCCTCTTGCACTGGGGCGCGCTTATTTCGCGGTCCGCAGATTTTCCAGCGCGGCGAAAGAGTTTGAGCGTGCGACGGCGCTTGATCCAAAGCTCGGCCAAGCCTGGTTCTCGCTTGGGATTGACCGGCTGAACCAGGTGGAAGCCGACGCTCTCAAGATGTCCACCGTTGCTAAAGATTCTCCTTATTCCGGAGCACTTTATGCCGAGTCGCTGGAAAAGCAGGCAAGATTCGGCGAGGCTGCTAGCCTTTATCGAAGCCTGTTCACCTCCCAGCCTCAACCTCCCTGCATCCATTCAGAGCTGGGCTTCGCCCTTCTCAGGCATCACGATGCGACAGAGGCAGCCACAGAATTTGCCGACGAGCGCGCAGCGCATCCGGAGTGCGGCCAGGCTCTCCTCGGAGAGGCGCGCCTTGCAATTGAAAATGACGGCAATGAGCAAGCGGTGAAGCTGCTGCAGGAGTTATGGGAACGCGACCATGGCTTTGTCATTTCGAACGAGCACATCCTCATGGAAGACCTGCCCACGGATGCGGCAACCCACTTTGCCGGATACATCTCTCAGCCGGGTACAGCCGTGCCGTCTGACCTGCAAAGCGCATTGCTGGCAGCAATGAACGGCGACGGACAGCCTTCGAATGAAATCCTTGGCGATCGCCAATCGAGCGCGCCCGTAAAGGCAGAGCCTGTCTCCACAGGCAGCCGCACCGCGGAAGCGTACTACGCGGCAGGAAAATTTGAGCTATGCGCGAAGGTGCTCAGTCCCGCGCTCGCCACCACACCAGCCCATGGGCGAGTTGACGAGCTTCGCCTGCTTGCAGCCTGCTCATACTTTGCTGGAGACAACGAGCGCGCTGTCCGCGCCGCGGCCGCTTTGGAAGCATTGCTGCCACAATCACCCGAAGCGCTCTACTGGTCGATTCGAGCCAATGAGCGGCTTGCTCTGCAATCTCTCGCCCGCTTCCAGCAACTGGAATCGGATTCGGCCCGAAGCCACATTCTTCTCGGCGATATCTACGACCAGCTTGAAAGATTCGATGACGCGCAAGTCGAATACAGTAAGGCGCTCGACATAACTCCCGGTGACCCGGCGGCCCTGCTCGGGCTGGCCTCAGCCTATCTCAGCAATAACAATCTCGATAAGGCAATGGAGACGGCGCGGACAGCACTACAGCACATTCCGGAGGATCCCGAGTTGAACCTTCTCATGGCGGAGACTCTGGTGGGGAAGTATCAGTTCGCGGAAGCAGAGCCGTTCCTGAGAAAAAGCCTCAACGCGAAGCCACAGATGCTCAGTCATGTGCATGCACTGATCGGCAAGGTGTACGCGGAAACCGGCAGAACTCAGGATGCGATCGACCAATTGAAGATGGGCGTCACGAGTGATGAAAACGGATCTGTTCATTACCTGCTTGCGCAGCTATACTGCCAGATTGGCGACGCCAAGGACGCTGCCATCGCGCTCGATGAAATGAAAACGATCAAGCAACAACGGCGCGACCGGGGTGTGAAGAAAATCGAAGATCCCGATCTTTCCTCGTTGGAGGCCAATCCTGGTGATACTTCAAGACCCTAGGAATGTACGATCTTCCAACGCATCCTCGCCAACACGTCATCGAAACCACGTCAATTCAGGAGTCGCAATGCTCAGGCGCCGCTCTTTCCCTGCGACACGTCTCGTAGTTTTGTTCGTACTATGCCTAATATGCCAAATGCCTCTGATCGGCAGGTCTCAGTCAATCGTGCCTCAGCCCGATTCGCGCGCTCTCAACCCGACCTCGACCGTATCTCCGCTGGTCAACGGCATCGAAGTTCAAGCGGGAGACTTACGCGAGAGAATCGTCGCCCTACGCGATGATGTGTTGCGCGTAACCTATGCTCGCGGCACTTCCTTTCCGGAAGATGCATCCTGGGCCGTTCTGGCAACCGCGCGACACAGCGCCGTACCTGTAACGATGGAAACGAATGCCGATCACTTCGGCTTCCGCACCCGCGCCCTGGCCGTGGAAATCGACAGGAGTACGCTTCAACTCGTAGTCCGCGATCTGTCTGACGCTGTTCTGCAGCAGGATGCACGCCCGGTCCGCTTTGACGGAGACGCATTCCGCGTATACAAATCCATGCCGCGAGACGAACATTATTTCGGTCTCGGGGACAAGACCGGTCCTCTCGACCGGCGCAACGAAGCCTTCACTCTCTGGAACACCGATGCCTATCGGTTTCAGGAATCGACCGATCCTCTGTACAAGAGCATTCCCTACTTCATGACGTTTCGCGCTGGCACCGCGCTCGGCGTCTTATTAGATGACACTTGGCGCACGAGCTTCGACTTCGGCAAGGAGTCGTCCGATATTTATTCTTTTGGTGCTTCCGCCGGACCGTTGGATTACTACCTGTTCTACGGCCCTGCTCCCAGGCAGGTTATCGAAACCTATGCCTGGCTTACAGGAACTCCGCCGCTCCCGCCGCTTTGGGCCTTTGGATTTCAACAGTCACGTTATAGCTACATGTCCCAATCTCGCGTACTGCAAGTTGCAAACCGGCTCAGAGCCGATTCGATTCCTGCCGACGCTATCTATCTCGACATCGATTTTCAGGACAGGAATCGTCCTTTCACTGTCAACCGCGTAGCGTTTCCAGATATTGCAGGGATGGTTGTTCAACTTAAAGCAATTAACTTCCACGTCGTAGCCATCACTGACCTTCACATAGCTAATGTTCCGGCACATAACTACTTTCCTTACGACAGCGGCATCGCAGGCGACCACTTCGTGAAGAATCCCGATGGTTCAGTTTTTACGGGACGCGTCTGGCCAGGTCCTAGCGTATTCCCCGACTTTACGCGTCAGCAAACGCGCGCATGGTGGGGCACGCTCTATCGTGACCTTCACAGAGACGGCATCGATGGTTTTTGGAATGATATGAATGAGCCATCCGTCTTCGACACTCCCAACTTGACGATGCCGGAAAACGCTGTGCATCGCATCGACGAGCCTGGTTTCGCAGCGCGGACCGCGACGCATGCCGAGATCCACGACGTGTACGGCATGGAGAACTCGAGAGCGACCTTCGACGGCCTCCTGAAACTCGATCCCAAT
Source organism: Acidicapsa acidisoli (assembly GCF_025685625.1). Lineage (NCBI taxonomy): Bacteria > Pseudomonadati > Acidobacteriota > Terriglobia > Terriglobales > Acidobacteriaceae > Acidicapsa > Acidicapsa acidisoli. Next base: position 188,154 of record NZ_JAGSYI010000006.1, on the reverse strand, counting down.
TCCCGCCCGTTCGTTCTCACCAGGGCCACCTATGCGGGAGGACAGCGATATGCGGCCACGTGGACGGGAGATAACAGCAGCAGTTGGAACCATCTTCGCCTCGCAACGCCCATGCTTGAAAATCTTGGTTTGAGCGGCTTCGCATTCAGCGGAGCCGATGTGGGAGGGTACGCTGGAACGCCCAGCCCAGAGTTATTGACGAAATGGTTTGAGGTGGCCGCGTTTCAGCCAATCGACCGCGATCACACCGAGAAGGGAACCGGCGACCAGGAGCCCTGGGTTGGTGGGTCGGATCAAGAGGCAATCCGCCGCCGCTTCATCGATACGAGATATCAACTCATGCCTTACCTGTATACGCTGGCCGAGGAAGCTTCGCGGACCGGGCTTCCGATGCTGCGCCCCTTGTTCCTGGAGTTTCCAGATGCCTTCGCGGATCGTCACCCGATCGACATCGATAACAACGCGTCCGGCGAGTTTCTCCTTGGCGCCGATCTGCTCATCGCGCCCCCACCCTATTTGGATGAAAGAGATGGCTATTCCATCGAGTTTCCGTCGCGCGACTGGTACGACTTCTGGACCGGCGCAAAGATCCCGGCTCCTGCTCCGCCATCGCCGGACACTTCGAGTCCATCGGTGCCTACCGGTCCGAGCGTGCCGCTTTCCGCCCGTGTCACTCCCGATCCAGCTCAGCTTCCTGTCTATGTTCGCGCGGGTTCGATCTTGCCCATCGCCCCTGTGACTCAAAGCACAAACGAGATACCCAGAGGCGCCCTCACGCTGCGAGTCTATGCCGGAGACAACTGCACCGGCGAGGTGTATCAGGATGACGGCAAGACGTACGCCTTCCAGCATGGAGCGTATCTGCGTATGAAGTTCAACTGCCAGAGGGACGCCGAAGGCATGCATCTGAAGATCGGCTCGCATGAGGGTTCTTATCCCGCGTGGTGGAAGGAAATTCAAGTCGAGATATACGGCTTGTCTCGCGATCAGGATGAGATATTTGTCAATTCAAGGAGGGTTTCGGAACGCATCGAAGTTAAATCGCATAGCCTGAGCTTTTTCATTACGGATGGTGGCACAGGAGCGAACATTGACGTGCTTGCTGGTAAATGACCCTCCGGACTCACCAATCGCATTTACGAAGCATTGCGACAATGACACATAATCCCATGCATGCGATACACTTCGAGCCGTGGAGGATCTTCGTTGCTCCGTAACCGCGGATTGCTCTTGAATATCGTAGTTGCTAATCTCCTCGCCACCTGTGGACTTCCGGCACAACAAGCACCACCCCCGCCTGGGCCGAGTACAAGCGGCATAGCGGGAGGCATCGGTGCTCCCGCTGTGTATGACGAACAGAAGCGCCCGATTACGGCGGGCGGATTTGTTGACCATGGCACGGTAGTCTTTGCGGACATCACCAAAGCAGCCGGGCTCTCGGGTTGGACCCACAAAATGGGAGTGCCTGAAAAGAGGTTCATCGTTGAGACCAACGGTTCTGGCGTCGGATTGATAGACTTCGACAATTCCGGCTGGCTCTCCATCTACCTGGTCAATGGCTCTACCTTTGACGCAATGGATGGCAAGGAGACACCGCTCCATGCCGCGCTGTTCCGCAACAACCACGATGGTACTTTCACGGATGTGGCCGCGCTGGCAGGCGTGACCAATGACCGATGGGGTTACGGCGTGAGCATTGCGGACTACGACAACGACGGTTGGCCTGATATCTACGTCGGCAACTATGGGAAGAATCGCCTTTACCACAATAACCACGACGGCACATTTACTGACGTTGCGGAGAAGTCCGGAGTAGCGCTGGGCAATTGGTCGCCCGGCTCCGCCTGGGGGGATTATGACGGGGATGGTCTGCTGGATCTGTACGTAACAGGGTATGTGCATCTCGACCGGGATAACTTACCAGTCGCCGGAACCAAAGCAGTCGGATATGCAAGCTGTCTGTATCGCGGCGCGAATGTCAACTGCGGTCCACGCGGCCTCGCTGGCGAACCCGACCATCTCTTCCATAACAACGGCGACGGAACCTTTACAGAAACAACCACGAAGGCCGGCGTCGAGGACAAGAACCGCTATTACGGACTTACCGCGATCTTTGTGAGCCTCAAGGGAAACGGCAAGCCGGACCTGGTGGTGGGCAACGACTCGGAGCCAAACTATCTCTATCTCAATCAAGGGAATGGGACCTTTGACGATCAAAGCTACATCTCTGGAGTCGCGCTGAATAAGGATGGGCAGGAAATCGCATCGATGGGCATTGCCGCGGGCGACTACGAGAACAATGGGCTGATCGATTTTTTCGTGACCGACTTCGGCGACGACTACAAGGTGCTCTACCACAACGACGGCAATGCGAGCTTCACAGACGTGAGCTACAAAGCCGACGTGGCGCAGACGACGATTCCTTTTGTAGGCTGGGGCGATGGTTTTATCGATTACGACAACGACGGCTGGCTAGATCTCTTCATGGTGAACGGCCATGTCTATCCCCAGGTAGATCAGCACAACTGGGGCACAACCTTTGCCGAGCGGCCGCTGTTGTTTCGCAATGTGCCGGACGGAAAGGGAAGGAGGTTTGAATACATTCCTCCGGTCACAGGGTCGGGGCTTGCGGATGTAATTCCAGCGCGCGGAGCAGCCTTCGGAGATCTCTTCAATGATGGAAAGATCGATGTGATCGTCAACCCGATCGATGGGGCGCCGGTTTTGCTCAGAAACATCAATCCGGACCATCATCACTGGGTGGAGATCAAGCTCGTAGGAGGGACCAGAAGTCCGCGTGATGCCACATGCGCTACAGTTTATCTCAAGGCCAACGGCATGCGCATGCGTCAGGATGTACTGGCCAGTGGAAGTTATATTTCAGCCAGCGACCGGCGATTGCACTTCGGTTTGGGCGACGCAACCGATGCAGGAACTGCGGAGATTCACTGGCCGTCCGGCGCGAAAGAGTTGGTAAAACTGCCTGCCGAGGATCGAATTTACACCATTACCGAAGCTAAAGGGATCACCGCAGCATTGTGCGGAGGCTCGTCCTGCATGGTGGAAGCTGCGCCTGGTTCCGAGCATTCGAATAAGAACGCCAAGCCGTAACGCCGGAAGTCAGCCAGAAATGCAGTCACGCTCATCTGGCGAAATCCTCAACCAGTGTGATATGGCTGCCGGCATTGCGCTCGTCGGTAATGAGCAGTTCATCTTCGTTGGGGCTTACACTGATGCCTGCATATGGAGGAGGCTGTTGGTCCAGCGTGATCACGGGAGTGATTTTTCCGCTGGCTGGATCAGCCAGCACAATTCGTGGCGTCATCTGATCGTCATCCAGCACATAGATACCATGACTGGTGATGCTCCAATAACCCCAGTAGCCGGTTCTGGGTTGAGACAAGACCTGCGCCTCAGGCCCGCCCGCGATGGATACCCGCCAGATTCCGGGTGCATCGCTCTTCGTGTAGTAAATCCAGCGCCGATCGGGCGACTCCATGGCCAGGTAACCGCCATTCGTAGTGATCTGCTGAAGTTGCCCTCCGTGAACAGCGACCCTCCACGATTGCCAACTGCCATTGCGGTTGGAAGCAAAATAGAGCGACTGCCCGTCCGCTGACCATCTGGGCAGAATGTCGTTGGAATTGCCGTATGTCAGTTGTCTTTGCGAACCGCCCGCGGATGGTACGACAAAAATATGCGAATGTCCGTCGGGCCGACCGTCGAAGGCGACCTGTTGGCCATCCGGAGAAAAAGACGGGCTGCCGGTCAGCTCAAACCCTGAGGATGTGAGCTGCAGAAGGTTGAGTCCGTCACGAGAAGAAATCCACACGTTTTGAGCGCCGGATCGCCAACTCTGGAAAGCGAAGCGGGAGCCATCGGGCGCAAAAAAGGGTGCGGAATCCTGTTCCGTCGAGGAGATCACTGGCACAGGCTTACCGGCTTGCCCATTGGACTTGAGCGGAACGCCGACGATACTCCATGTTGCCGAACTCTCCGTATAGAGCAGGCGATGGGTCGAGCCCGATATAGCCGGCTGATATGCATCTTCATCTCCCACAGGCAGCCGCTCGGGTTCGCCGCCCCGAACGGAAACCTTCCACAAAGCGAATTTTCCGCCCCGATCGGAAGAAAAGATGATCGAATTACTGTCCGGAGCCCAGACCAGGCTGTCGATCATTCTCTCGTCGTGGGTGATTTGGCGGGGCTCTCCTCCGGAAGAGGGCATCAGAAAAATATCACGAACCGAACCTTCGATTCCACGCAGAAACGCGATCTTGCGTCCGTCTGGCGAAAAGACCGGACTCAAGTCGCCGTCCCAGGCGCGCGGCGGTGTGGTGATGGTACGCGCTTGCATCGTGTCCAGCGACAACTCATAAATCGAGGACGGCGAATTGGCAGAGAATCCGTCCGCGAAGATCAGACTCTTGCCATCGCGCGACCAGGATAGCCCGCCCTGTTCCTCACGGACCAATCCCAACAGAGAATGGACCTTTTGCGCCGGTCCACCGAGGCTGGAAACCAGGTAAACTCCGAGGCCATGGTCGGAGACGGTCCGGTATGCGATTTGTGTTCCGTCGGGGGACCAGGCTGGAGAATAATCCATTTCGTTTCCATCGGTTAGCCGAAACAGCGTTTCGCTGCCGATCTGCTTTATAAAGATGTTGCGGCTTCCGGCTCCGCTCCTGGCCCAGACAAAGGCGATCCGGGAACCATCCGGAGAGAAGGCAGCCTCGTCCTGCTGACCGGCTTCCGAGGTGAGCGGAACCACGCGAAAGGCCAGCTGGGAGGTGCGATGCGTGTTCCAAAGCAGAAATGCAATTGCGGCCCCGAAAATGAGAGCGACGACAATCAGGAACAGCCAGATGCTCTTGAGCTTTGCCAATGGAGGCTGAGAAGGAGGATTTTCGAGTCGTTGGGACTCAGGTTCGATAGCGGGCTGGGCCGCAGGTTCGAGATCCTCGACGCTCTCCTTCAGCGCCCGCAGCGAGGTTTCCTGCTCGGCTGGACGCAGATCAACGGCTGGGCGCACCTCGGCAATCAGCCGGTAACCCATCTTGGGGATGGTCTGAATGTACCGGGGAGTATGCGGGTCATCTCCGATCTCTTTCCTCAAAAGGGAGATGCAGCGGGTGAGGGCGTCGTCCGAGACAAACGTATCCGCCCAGACGGCGGATATTAGACTCTCCTTGCTGACGACCTGGCCGGGATGCGAGGCCAGATGGAGCAGTACTTTCATCACCTTGGGCTCTAGACGAATCGTCTCAGAGTCACCGGCGATTGCGTTCAACTCGGGCTTGACAGTCCATTCACCAATTAAAAAATCCTTATGCAACAGTGTTCCACCTGAACAATCCAAGTTTATCACCGCGCAACGAGTCTAATTATCTAGTTTATTTTCAGATGCTTACAGGGCATCGGAAAATCATCAGAACATCCTCCGGCGAACCTAAAGACCATCGTTACTCTGCGTGGCTAGCGTTCGTTCCGTTGGGCAGTTGACTCAAGACTCTGAGAGCTCTCCTTAAAACCAGGGCTGAAAAGGCACTTCAGAACATCAGAGATACGGAAGCTCAACGACCCGCAAGGAGGAAGAATGTTGTACGCAGCAAGCAATACAAGGAATATGCAGAGACTCAAGAGATCATTCCGCGGGCGTCGGCCTGCTCCGGCGCTCTGGGTGTTGCTCGCCCTGACCGCAATGCTGGGCTTCGGTCCGTGGGCTCGTGCGCAGGTGACTTCAGGGACGATCTACGGTTCGGTTCAGGATCAGACCGGAGCATCGATTTCCAAGGCCACGATTACGGCTTCAGAACCCACCAGGGGCATTACCCGTTCCACAACCAGCAGTAATAACGGGAGTTTTTCCTTACCTAATTTGCCTCCCGGAACTTATTCCATTCAGGTCGAGGCCGCAGGCTTCGAAACCATAAATAAGTCAGACGTCATTCTGAACGCGGCAGACAATCTCGGAGCCGGCGTATTCAAGATGCAGGTCGGCGCGGCCTCAAGCACGGTCGAGGTAACTGCGGACACGGGCCAGCTCCAGGTGCAAAACAACTCGGGCGAGCGATCGGACCTGATCACCAGCAAGCAGCTTGACCAGGTGGCCATGAACGGCCGCAACGTGCTCGACTACATGCGCCTGGTGCCCGGCGTGGCTGGCGTAGGTGCGTTTGGCGAATCCGGCACCGGTGGCCTCGATTCCTACAACATCAACGGAACTCGCGCCAACACCCACGAATTCACCCTCGATGGCACCTCCAACGTGGACACCGGTAACAACGGCGGCACCCATGTGACCATCAACCCCGACGCCATCTCCGAAGTAAAGGTTCTCACTTCGAATTACCAGGCTGAATTCGGCAAGGCATCCGGCGGCCAGATCTCTGTCGTTTCCAAAGGCGGATCCAACGATTTCCATGGCAACGCGCACTTCTTTCACCGCAACGATGGTATGAACGCGACCGGCTGGTACAACAACCACAACGACATCCCCAAGCAGCTCTACCGTTACAACACGGAAGGTGTCGCGGTGGGCGGCCCGATCAAGAAGGACAAGCTCTTTTTCTTCTTCTCCAGCGAGTTCTACCAGCAACTGGTGCCGGGGGGGACAAACTCCTACTATGTGCCCACCGATCTGGAGCGGGCCGGCAACTTCTCACAGAGCATCAACAGCAGCGGCCAGCCACTGACCATCTATCAGCCAGGAACCACTACTCCATTCGCCAACAACACAATCCCCACCTCCGAACTGAACAGTGGCATAGAGTCCGTCATGAAGCTTTACGCCGAGCCGAACGTGAGCAGCTACGGCCTCAGCCAGGACTCCTACAACCGCGTCGACTCGCTCTCGTTCAACAATCCTCGCAAAGAGTATATCGGGCGCATGGATTACCAGATCTCGCCTGGAGAACGGGTCTACGCTCGCTGGATCGGCAACTTCCAGTCCACGACCGGTCCGATAGGATCGTTTGGCCTGCCCTGCGACGGTGAAGTTCAGATTCCAGGTGGCTGCCTCAACACCCAAAACGGCTGGAATCTTGCCGTCGATCTGACGAGCACCCTCACACCCTCGCTGCTCAACGAACTCAGCGTCGGTCCCAGCGCCTATCGCTCATCGACCACAGGCAACAACGGCAACATCACCGTGGGCGATAACAACATCAACTTGCCGCTGTTGTATCCGGTGACCTCGACAACCTCAATTCCTGACGTCAGCTATGGCGGCAACGGCCAGAGCTATCCGTGGTCCTATTTCGGCGCGACCCCGTGGTATCAGGCCAACACCACCATCAATGTCAATGACAACCTGACCTGGGTGAAGTCCAACCACACCTTCAAGTTCGGCCTGTTCTACCAGCGCAACCGCAAGGATCAGATCTCCTGGGGCAACTCAAACGGCCAATTCAGCTTCAACAACTGCGCCACCGCGTACAGCGACACGGTCTGCTCCTCCAACACCGGTTCGCCATACGCCAGCGCTCTGTTGGGCGACTTCCAGTCCTTCGACCAGTCCAGTTCCCGGCCGATCGGCTTTTTCCGATACAACCAGGTTGAGTTCTACGCGCAGGACACATGGCAGATTACCCCACGCCTGACGCTCGACTACGGCATGCGGTTTGTCTACATTCCGCCCCAATACGACGCCAAGAACCAGATCGCCTTGTTCGATCCTTCCTCGTACGTAAGAAACGCCGGCATACAGATCGACCCGACAACCGGCAACCCGATCCCCAACAGCGGAAATCAGCTGGAAGGTATGCTCTATGCCTCCAACGGCACCTTGCCCAAGGGAGGCTGGGATAGCCGCGGCATCATGCCGGAACCGCGCATCGGCTTTGCCTGGGACCCGATCGGAGACCACAAGGGAGTTCTCCGCGGCGGTTTCGGTATGTCGCACGACCGCGAACAAGGCAACCTGGTCTTCAATCCGGCCTTCAACAATCCGCAGGAAGTGACCACGCCGACGATCACCTCCCCTACCTACCTCAACCTGAACAGCATTTCGACGGCAGCCCAGAGCGCACCCGGCGTACTGACCGCTATTCAGGGTGCGGAGCGCAGCGGTCAGATCCCCACGGTCTACAGCTACAGCCTCGGCGTGCAGCGTGAGATCGCCTCCGGCTTTACCCTCGACATTGCATATGTAGGCAACGTGAACCGCCACTTGGTGACCAACCGCGACATCAACACTATCCCCTATGGAACCGCCTTCACCAAGGCCGCGCAGAATCCGGCAAACTTCCCCGGCGGCGTGGTCCCGGACGTGGAGCCTAACCTTCCCCCCGAGTACGCAGCGGCTGGCTACAGCTTCAGCGGCCAATATGCCTATCCGGCCAACTATCTGGCTCCGTATTGGGGCTACGGAGAGATTCCGTACACCAAGTTCGACGGAACCTCCAACTACAACGGCTTGCAAACCTCTGTCCAACGCCGCTTCAGCACCGGCCTGACGCTGGGCGCGGTCTACACCTGGTCCAAGTCAATGACCACCGAGTCCTCGGACAACGGCTGGGTCGATCCCTTCAACCCCAAGCTCAACTACCAGGTCGCGACCTGGGACCGCAGGAACGTCGCCGCGGTTAACTATGTCTACGACATCCCGAGCCTGGCCAAACACCTCGGCGGACCACGCTGGATTGCCTACGCCACGGATGGCTATCAACTCTCAGGCGTTTCGAACTTCATGACCGGCACCCCCAACTGGACGCCTTTCTGGATTCCGGCCAACCAGTTCGATGGCGGTCGGCAGTACAGCGAGCTGGCCCCGGTCTACCTCGGGGTCGGTTCAAACGGCAAGCCTGTCATACCGGCTATCGGACAACCCTATTACGGGACGCCTGACAAGCTGCGTACCGGCGGCATGCAGACCTGGGATGTCTCCCTGTTCAAGAACATCCCCATCGGTGAAAAGAGCCAGCGCACGATCCAGCTTCGCTGCGAGACTTACAACCTCTTCAATCACTCGAACTTTGCCTCCAAGGACCTTGGCGGCACTTTCACGTTGCCCAGCTACTCCGTGGCGAATGGCCAGGGAACATACACTCCCGAATCCATCAACCTGGATACAAACTACGGTCAGCCCACCAGCGTCTACAGCCAGGCGGGTCCCGGTGGTCCGCGCGTGATCCAGCTCGGCGCCAAGATCAACTTCTAACTCCCAGGACGCGAAGTCGCAAGGCTTCGCGTCCTCACCCTCCTTGTATCTATCCATCGCAGACCCCGGCCTGTTACTCTACATCGCTCCTTGGAGTGGGAATACACCCGCATGCAAACACTTCGTCGTTGCCTCACGCTCTCAGTCTTCTTATCCTTTACGAGCTTGGTAAATCTACAGGCGCAGACGGTCGCCGCCTACCAGACCACTCCTGACCTGAAGCAGGCGCTCCAGCCGGAGCACAAGCTCTCCTTTGCGGCATCTCCTGCAGGCAGCACAGTCATCAGCGTCGATGACAGCCAGCGCTTTCAGACCATGGATGGCTTTGGAGCCGCTATGACCGACTCCTCGGCATGGTTGTTGCAAGACCAATTGACCGCATCCCAGCGCAAAGAAGTCATGCGCAAACTCTTCGATCCTCGCCAAGGCCACGGCATCGGCGTCAGCTTCCTCCGCGTGCCGCTTGGAGCATCCGACCTGGCGCGCAATCACTACAGCTATGACGACATGCCCGCCGGTCAGCGCGATCCTGAATTGAAGCACTTCTCCATCGATCACGACCGCGCCTACATCCTGCCTGCAATGCTGGAAGCGCTCAAGCTCGATCCTTCCATCAGCGTCATGGTCACCCCCTGGAGCCCGCCCGGCTGGATGAAGACCAAAGACACGATGAACGGCGGCCAGTTGCTCGTAGAGGATTCACAGGTGTTCGCCAATTACCTGGCCGATTCCGTCAGCGCCTACGACAAGGCCGGGGTCCTGGTTAGATATCTATCGCTCCAAAACGAACCCCTCTATGAGACCAAGGATTATCCCGGTACCCTGATGCACGCCGATCAGGAGACAAAGCTGATCGCGAGCTTCGTCGGGCCAGCGCTGCAAAAGGCGGGCCTCAAGACAAGCATCCTGGCCTACGATCACAACTGGGACCATCCCGAGTATCCAGTCGAAGTGCTCTCTGACCCCGACGCGGCGCAATATACGGCGGGATCGGCGTTTCACTGCTACGGCGGAAACGTCTCCGCGCAGGGACCTGTGCACGAACGCTTTCCGAACAGGGGAATCTGGATGACCGAGTGCTCCGGTGGCACCTGGCAAAAGGGAAACCTGCTTGCCGACACCGAAAAGCTGGTCATCGAGTCTTCTCGCCAATGGGCAAAGTCCGTAGTTCTATGGGGATTGGCGCTCGATGAAAAGAACGGCCCAAATACCGGCGGTTGTGCCACCTGTCGCGGTTTTGTCACGATAGATCGAAGCACTGCGCCCCATAAGGTGACGTACACCGAGGATTACTACGCAATCGGTCACGCAAGCGAGTTTGTCCATCCTGGCGCCGTGCGCATCGACTCCACCGACCTGGGACCGCAAAGCCTGGAAACAGTGGCCTTTCAGAACACGGATGGTTCCATTGCGCTGCTGGTGCTGAACAACGCCGACCAGCCCGCGGACTTCTCCGTAAGCTGGCATGGCAAGAGCTTTCAGACTTCATTAAGCTCCGGATCAGTAGCCACGTACCGGTGGCTCGCTCCGAAGCCCACGGCCGCGCAGTAATTCGCGGTCGCTGAAGGCAAGGTGCATCAGCAGGGAACTTCCAGGTTCATCGACTGGAGATACTCGCGATAAGAGCGATCCAACGCTTCGCCGACAGGTTGAAGCGTTGGCGTCGCGTTCCGTTCCAGGGCGCCTTCGAAGAGTGGCGCAAATGCGTGAACTGCTCGAGCCGCCAGCGGATACCATCGATTGATCCATCTCTGAATGGTGTCTTTGTTTCCAGCATGATCTTCGATTGCCATTCGAACCAGGCACTCGCTCCACTGCCGATGCCACTGGCAGTCCTCATTGAGCGAATAAAATATTTGCCCCAACAGGTAGTCATCTTCACTTACAGCCAGCTCGCTCAAATGCTTCATGAATAACTCGTCGACAAGAGGCTTGAGCACCAGGTTGAGCCCTGTAAACGATTCCGCCCAGTCATAAGCGATCAGCAATCTCTCGACAACCTCACGCAGCGGCTGCCACATCGAGTCCGCCTGCCAGAGGGTTCTGCTGTCGTCGGCAAAGCCAGGATAGACTTGCTGAAGTTGCCGGATGCGGTAAGCGATTCGCTGAATGCGGCGCATCTCGTCGGCCGATTGAAGCGCCGCTACAATCGCAATGCGCCCGCTGGGAGCCATTTGAGCGAAGTAAGATGCGATCATTTGAAAACCATGCCCCGGATACCGAAATGGAGCAACAAATCGCTGCAGGATGTGTAGCCATTCAGGACGGAGTGAGGCATCATACCCGGTAAGCTCGATTTCCTCCACGATCCCATCGACGAAGATCTCTTTGTCTCTCTGCAACTCCGTGTACTTTGTGTAGGTTGTTTCTCGCGGATCGCGAAACTGCTCCCAGGAGCTGCACACGAGCGGCGACTCCTCCTGGTATCGGCGATACCAGTCCTTGAGCGGAACGTCGAGCTCGAATCTCTTTCCCGTAAAACCTTCGCCGGTGTAGCAGAGGAGTTTTGAAGTAACGAGTTCGTATTCCGTTGGCATTCGCCTTTGCGACAAAAGATGCCAGAATGTCTTTTGTTGAGTCATAGACTCCTCCGCGAAAACAGCAGCCTTGATTCGGGATTGCTTCAATCGGAATTGCGAGTCCTCGCAAACCGCCACGCAGCATCGTCCTGGTTCAGCTCCAGCAAGCCCTTGAAGGCCGCCATCACAGTCTCCAACTCGCCCGGGAAGCGAAACGGGCGCCCCAGGTGCTTTTCAATCGCGGACCGCGTCACAACGCAACATTGGGGAACAAGCACGCGCAGATAAGCGCCTCGGTCGACGACCAGAACATCCTGATTCAGATCCCTGATCGCTGCAACGATGGCGTTGGCCACGCTTCCTGCCTGGAGAACAGGCCCGACTCGATGGTAGTCTCCCGCTACCTCTTGCGTCATCGCCCGTGTCCTCCTTCCATGGCGGTTTCTGAAACGGCACAGGCATCGATGTCTACAAGGATGTCCGGTCCGTCGAGCCTGACTGGAAACGCCCTTAGGCAGGTATTCTGAGGATTCACCCCACTGCCAGTGCAAACATCAAATTCCCACTGATGTCTTGCGCAACGGATAACCTTGCCCGAGAGCGCGCCCTCGCTTAAACGGCTCCTTTGGTGAGGGCAAGCATCCGCGTATGCATAAATGCGGTCATCCAGGTTGACCAACAGAATATGCTCTCCACTGACTTCCAGACCTTTCATTTCGCCACTCCAAAGGTCTTCAACTTCGGCAATCTTTTGATAGCCCATCGCTGCTAGCCCGCAACAACATCGATCCGATCCAACGCCTGAAAGCCTGCCTGCGCAACCGTAAGCGCCGGATTCATCTCTTTGTTGTTGTAAATCAGGCGCACATGATCTTTGCATGCGACCCGCAGGCTGCATGCATCCTGAAGTTTTTGTGCCAGGCTTTGGACTGTCTCTTCTTCGTCTGCCAGAATCACAAGACCAAGTACATCGCCCTGCAAGAAACCATAGAGCGGAACGGGCATAACTATCCTTTCCAGTAACCAATTGCCAGAAAGCTAAGTGCCGGAAGTTTGTGGGGTGCGGAGCCACTCGTAGTCGCCATGATGAACGTCTTTGCCCCAGGTTTCAGGGGTCAGTCTGAAATACTCGGTCAACAAACCTGGAAGATCAGCCGGGGCTTCTCCTGAAAGAACGCGCTTCACTACATCCTTGTGATTGGCATATCTTTCAGGCTCCCGCAGGAAAATCCACTGACATGGTTCGGAACAGAAAATGTATTTGCCGCCTTCGTGAACAATGACTCTCGCAGTGTTTTTACTCGGAGTACCGGCACTCAACGGTAATTGGCATAGATCACAAAAAGCCGGCAGGGAAGTACCGTGCACCGCGAATTCGTTTTCAGGCCCAGGACCGACGGTTTTCCAGCGTTCGCTAACTTGCTTCCAGACAGCATCCATGTCATCCCAATACTTAGGATATTTCTGGCCTAACCACTTTCTTTCTGCCGGACCCGGTATCACGAAGTTGAACCACAAAGTTGCTCGATAACTATAAGCGCTCGCGTAGATCATGTGATGGTAGATATCGAGTTCCTCCAGGAAAAGCTCCCAATACCACGGCTTCTGAAGTCCAAATTCATCCAGTGTCCGCAAGAATTGATCGATGATCCACTCCTCCATGAACTCCTTAAAGGAATAAGGACGTTGATCCAACGCGGTCAGATAGTCAATAGAGACTCCCGTCAAAATTGAGAAAACGCGCCAGTTTCGCCAGAACCACTTATCAACCAGATATTGCACATACTCGGGATCATGTTTCATGACAGTAGCGAGAACAGGGTGCCCAATCTGCGCATGCCTGGCCTCATCCGTTTGAATGCTGGTGACCATCCTCTCAAACATATGGTCGCCGGCTTCGCGAGCAAGAGATGCCAATCCAACGAACTGCAGATTGGTGAAACCGGTTTCCAAGATGAAATTGGTGGCGATGTGAAACTCAATCGCATTTTGCCCGAGCGTCAACTCATCGAAGAAGTGCCGCGCCGCGATCGCGAACCAATTATTGGTGTGATAGAACTTATGAGCCCAGTCGAACTGGGAGTCGAATCTTACCAACTGATGGAAGAGTAGCAGCGGGATCTGAGTATGGCGATATTCGTCAAGCGCTCCAAAGGTTGCCATGGTTCGCCATGCACTGTCGCGGCCGAATCTCGCACCCCGTAGATTGCCGATCGCACCGGTGAACTCCGCAAGCGGCAGTGCGGCTGCGTGTATCTTCAGGCTGTTCATCCAAGGCGAAGCCAGCTTTTGAAGGTTTTCTATCCGGCCCACGGCGTCTCGTACAGCATAGACCGCCATATCCTTCTCGTATTGGTTGTCGACGTATTCGCGATAGGACGTCTTAAAAGACTCTTCCCAGTCTTTCCACTCGGAATGAGGCAACCAGGGATGGCCACTAATCTCCTCTGGGAAGACTTCCTCTTCTCGTACATACGAGTAGTCCCAATCCAGCTTACGGGCGAGAGGTAGCCATTCCTCTCTGTTCAGCATCTATCCTCCCTCATCTCGACAACGCGGGGATACGAAGGACTACTCTTTCAATGGATTGCAGTTGCGAATTGAAAAACCGCTTCTGGTGGGGTAGCATACTCTCGTCGCGGCTGTCGCGTCAACGCAGCGGCCCGTATGCTTGAACGGCGTTCCTGTCCTCAGTTCTCTTTGGAGTCGCGATCACTTCGGGAGGAGACGTATGAGACCCGCGCGATCCGGAGTTCATGAGACTCCTGACCAGCTTAATGAGCAGGTCAGGCAACAGCCAGCATTCCCGCAAAACACAGCAGGTCTCGAGATAACTGAATTTGACTGCGCGTCGTTGATGAACGCGATTCCGGGATTCGTCTGGATCGCTCTACCAGATGGCGGCGTAGAATTCTGCAACCAAAGATGGCTCGACTACACAGGGCTGACGTTAGATCAGCTCCAGGGCGGGGGATTGTCCGAAGCGATATATCCCCAGGACAAATCCCATTTTCACGAAAAATGGCGAGCGGCCTTGACGCAAGGGCTCTCATTGGAAACAGAGTTGCGCATGCGTCGACGTGACGGATCTTATCGGTGGTTTGCGGTTCGTGCTGTGCCTCGGCACGGCGTTGACGGACAAATTACTCGCTGGTACGGTATCAACACGGAGATCGAAGAACTAAAGCGAGCACAAGAGGTACTGCAGAAGCAGACTTTTCGGTCAGACAGTTTCTTTGAGCAGGCTCCGGAAGCGGCTGCCGTCCTAAGAACCGACGGCTGTATTGTTAGCGTCAACAACGAATTCACGCGCATGTTCGGTTACGAGGCGGAGAAGGCCCTGGGCCGTCCCATAGATGATCTTATCGTTCCTGAGGCCCTCCTTGAGAGGGCCAGCGAATACACAAATCAACTCAGAGACGGTCGTCGAGTGGAGGTCGAGACCATTCGTAGGAGAAAGGACGGCAGTGAAGTTCGTGTCGCCATGGTCGCCGTTCCCGTTACTTCGGATTCTGGCGAGCAGATTGCGAATTATGCTATATACCGGGATATCACAGAGCAAAAACATGCAGAAGAACGGCTGCGGGAAAGCGAGGCGCGGTTCCAGGAAATGGCCGATACGGCGCCGGTGCTGATTTGGATGACCGGGACGGATGGCCTTTGCAATTATTTCAACAAACCGTGGCTTGAGTTTACTAACCGAACCATGGAGCAGGAAGTGGGCACGGGATGGATCGAGGGCGTGCATCCAGACGATGTGCAAGGTTGCTTCGATGGCTTCCTGCCTGCCTTCCATGCACGAAAGCCGTTCAGAATCGAGTATCGCCTGAAGCGGGCGGATGGTGAATACCGGTGGGTGACTGAAAGTGGCATTCCCAGATATACCGGCGCGGGAGACTTCGCGGGTTATATCGGTTCCAACATTGACATCACGGACCTCAAGAGGGCAGTGGAGGAGCGAGAGAGGCTGCGCCAGCTAGAGTCAGATCTCGCGCACATCAATCGCGTGAGTATGATGGGCGAGCTGGCGGCATCCCTGGCGCACGAGGTCAAGCAGCCGATCGCTGCTGCTGGCATCAACGCCAATGCCTGCATCCAGTGGCTCATGCGCGATACGCCGGATATTGCCGAGGCATGCAAGGCGGCCTCGAGAATGGTCAATAACGCGAAGAGCGTTGCCGATATCCTCGACCGGGTTACCTCACTCTACAGACGAGATAACCCACAACGGGAACTGGTGAATGTAAACGAAATCATTCGAGAGATGATCGTTTTGCTGCGTGAAAAGGCGAATCGCAACTCCGTTACAATACGCACAGAGTGCGACGCAGGGCTTGCGGCGATCATGGCGGATCGCGTGCAACTGCAACAGGTGTTGATGAACCTCATGCTCAACGGCATCGAGTCGATGAAAGAAACGGGCGGGGAATTGACCGTCACATCGAAGAACACTTCCGATAGTCAATTATCGATTTCTGTCAGTGATTCTGGTATCGGAATCGCTCCTGATCGAGTCGATAACATTTTCGAAGCGTTCTTCACCACCAAACCGCAGGGCACAGGCATGGGGTTGTCGATCAGCCGAAAGATTATCGAGTCGCATGGCGGTCGCTTGTGGGTAAGCGCCAACTCCGGACGGGGCGCAACCTTTCAATTTACATTGGCATCCTCATCTCCCACCGACTAACCCGGAATGTAGGCGACATCCTGATAATGTGCTACCAACGCCAATCGCGAAGTGGGCGAGCTTCCTAACGAGAAGCTCGATGCAGCCCTAAACCCAGGTGAGGACAACATGGCAAAGACGGTGGCCGAAATATTCATCGAAACGCTGGCGAACGCAGGCGTAGAGCGTGTCTATGGCGTAGTAGGAGACTCCCTGAACGGATTAACCGATGTCATTCGGAAAAGTAAACAGATCGAATGGCTGCATGTAAGACATGAAGAGGTGGCTGCGTTTGCGGCCGGCGCGGAAGCTCACCTCACAAGAGAAATTGCCGTGTGCGCGGGCAGTTGCGGTCCGGGCAATCTGCACCTCATCAATGGTCTTTTCGATTGCCATCGGAATCGCGTGCCAGTGCTTGCGATTGCGGCACAAATTCCTAGTCACGAGATTGGGAGCGGCTACTTTCAGGAGACCCGTCCAGACCATCTGTTCAAAGATTGCAGCCACTACTGCGAGCTGGTTTCGCAACCAGAACAGATACCGCGAGTTTTGGGCATCGCCATGCGCACGGCTATCACGAAGCATGGCGTTGCCGTGGTCATAATTCCCGGTGACGTGGCGTTGCGCGAGTGTTCCGCGCCCGCGCTTTCGCTCGGCATCGAGAGTTCAGCCTCGCGCCTCTTCCCATCGGACGATGAACTGCGCAATGCCGCTGACAATCTTAACAACGCGCGCAAGGTCACCATCCTTGGTGGAGCTGGCTGTGAGGGCGCTCATGCGGAACTGATTGCAGTGGCCGAGCGATTGAAGGCGCCGATTGTCCATGCGTTGCGTGGAAAGGAATTTATCGAGTACGACAACCCTTATGACGTGGGGATGACCGGACTGCTGGGTTTCTCATCCGGCTACCACGCCATGATGAATTGCGATGCGCTGCTCATGCTGGGAACGGATTTTCCCTATCAGCAGTTCTATCCGAAGAGCGCGAAGATCATTCAGGTGGATCGGCTCGGTGACCAGATTGGACGACGCACTCCGGTGGATCTGGGCCTGATTGGAAATGTGAAGGACACGCTGGAACGGTTGATTCCGCTGATTGAAAGTAAGTCTGACCGTTCCTATCTCGATCTCTGCCTCAGCCACTACAAAGATGCGCGCAAGAGTCTCGACGATCTCGCCGTGGGTGAACCGGGCCGCACTCCGATCCATCCACAGTACGTTGCAAAGGTTTTGGATGAGCTAGCGGCCGAAGATGCAGTCTTTACCTGCGACGTGGGCACCCCTACGGTCTGGTCTGCGCGCTATCTCCACATGAACGGCAAGCGCAGATTGCTCGGCTCCTTCACGCATGGCTCGATGGCGAATGCTCTGCCCCAGGCTATCGGCGTGCAGGCCAGTCATCCTGGCAGGCAGGTCATCACCCTTTCCGGCGACGGCGGGCTCGCGATGCTGCTCGGCGACCTGCTGACGCTCCGACAGCTCAAACTGCCAGTAAAGCTGGTGGTTTTCAGTAACAGCTCTCTGGGCTTTGTAGAACTGGAGATGAAAGCAGCCGGACTGGTCGATTATGGTACAGACCTGGTCAATCCGAATTTTGCGAAGCTGGCCGAATCAGCTGATATTTTTGGTGTTCGCGTGGAAAAACCGGAAGAGCTGCGCCCGGCGCTGACCAAAGCGCTGGCGTACAAGGGCCCTGCGCTGGTTGAGGTGCTGGTGAATCGTCAGGAGCTGTCTATGCCGCCGACTATCAGTGTTGAGCAGGCCATGGGCTTTAGCCTCTACCTGATTCGCGCTGTGCTGAGCGGGCGAGGCGACGAAGTGATCGACCTCGCCAAGACCAACCTTATACGCTGAGCAATCGTAACCGGATCATCGGAGAGATGAATCGGAACCGCGAATCGCAGACAGCATGTCGGCAATCTCCGGACGATTTGCCATCTGTTTTCTCGGGGCTGGTGAGCCTCCGCATTCCATCGTCGTTGGCTATTTTGCTGCGGTAGTCGAAAGTTCGTGCTCATAGCTGCCGGTGGTTGACCCGGGGCTGTTTCAGCCGTGCCGCCATGCAAATAACAAATTTCGGCCTCCGGAGATCCACAAACAGGCCCATAATTGATGTGCGAATGGAGGGTGGTCATGAAGACGAATTTCTCCCGCCGGGAATTTCTTGCTGCTGCGGGTGTGGCAGTCGGCGCTGTGGCCGCGCCGGGCGTGGCATCGGTTCTGAAAACGCCGGCTGCGCGCGTCGCCATCGGCCAATGCGCAGAATACAACCGCCAGGTCACGGATGTGCTCGCCGTGATGTTTGATCAGCTCGGCGGCATCGGGCCGCTGGTGCGGGGCAAGACTGTCGCAATCAAGCTGAACATGACCGGCACAACCCAAATGAAGCTAGGCAACCTGCCCAATCAGACCACGCACTGGGTGCATCCGCAGGTCATCGGTTCTTTGATTACGCTGCTTGGCTCGGCCGGTGCGCGGCGCATTCGCCTGCTCGAAAGTGTGCCCGCTGGAACCAAGCCAATTGAGGAATTCATGATCGCGTCGGGCTGGAAGCCGCAGGATTTCGCCGGCGCCGCAAAGTCGGTCGAATTTGAAAATACCAACTTCCTGGGCAACGCCAAAACCTATGCGCGCTTCATGGTCCCCGGCGGGGGCCTGATGTACGCAGGTTACGATCTGAACCATTCCTATCGAGATTGCGATGTATTCATTTCGCTGGCCAAACTGAAAGAGCACCGCACGGCAGGGGTTACGCTGTCGATGAAAAACTGTTTCGGCATCACGCCCTGCACCATCTACAGCGACGAGGTGCCAGAAGACGAACCCGCCATCGTCCCCATCGGCTACCGGGGTCCCATGCACTCCGGCTCACGCACGCCTCCCAAGAGCGCGCCCCAGCCGGTGGCTCAATCCACAGATCCGGGCTTCCGCGTGCCGCGCATCACCGCCGATCTCGTTGCTTCGCGGCCCATTCACCTTGCCGTCATCGATGGCATCTACACCATGACCGCTGGCGAACTACCCTATCGGGACGGCGGAAAGTGGGTCAATCAGGCCATCCATCCCGGCCTGCTGGTTGCAGGCATGAATTGCGTGGCGACCGATGCGGTGGCTACTGCGATCATGGGCTTCGACCCAATGGCCGATCGCGGAAAGCCGCCGTTCCAGAAGTGCGACAGCACGCTGCGGCTTGCAGAGAGCCTGGGCGTGGGCACACGCGACCTGACCCGCATTGAAGTCGTCGGTCCTCCCATTGAAAAGGTGCGTTATCCCTATCCGCTGCTAACGCACTGGGGATGATCAAGCTGCAGATACATCGCGTGGGTAGCCATTCCAACCGCTGCGCTTTTCATCGATTGCACATACCTCGATCCGCAGGTCCAAATCTTTAGTACCCGCAGATACGTCTATTGGCAGGTTAGAATTGCGTTGCCAATCCGCGCCATCTCTATTGCGCATATAAAGGAAAAACGCCTTGCCCATTTCGCGCCGAAGATTCTTCTCCTCCGTTGCCGGTGCCGGCATACTCACCGCCGCTTCGCGCTTTACCCTGGCCGATTCGCAAACCGAGCGCGCTACCCGCGCCATGCCCATTCCGCGCATCAAGGACATCAGCGTCATCGAGTGTGAGCCGCAAGGCGCGCGCCTGACCGTGGTCAAAATCACCACTGACCAGGACGGTCTTTACGGCTACGGCTGCGCCACCTTCACGCAGCGCGCCGACTTGGTGAAGCCCGCGGTGGAGCGATACCTCAAGCCCTTCCTCGTCGGCAAAACCACCGATCGCATCGAAGACATCTGGCAATCCTGCTACGACAGCTCGTACTGGAAAAACGGCCCGGTCCTGAACAACGCCATCAGCGGCATCGACCAGGCGTTATGGGACATCAAGGGCCGCCAGGCCGGCATGCCCGTCTACCAGCTGGCAGGCGGCAAGTGCCGAGAAGCCGTCGATGCCTACACGCATGCCAGTGGCGCTGAGTTCGAGGAAGTTGTGGACAACGCAAGGAAGCTGATGGCGCAAGGATTTCGCAACGTGCGGGTACAGGTGGGCCTGCCCGGCATGGCGGGGTACGGTTCGCAGCACAAGGATCAGGGAAGACCAACGGCGCTGCACGACAAGCCTCTCTTTGATCGTGGGGCACAAATGCGTCGCGCGATCAAGCTGCTCGAAATCTGCCGCCACCAGCTCGGAGACGAGGTCGAGCTGCTCCATGACATGCACGAGCGCCTCTCGCCTAACGAAGCCGTTCAGTTCTGCAAAGAGGCCGAAGCGTTCCGCATGTTTTTTCTCGAGGACCCGCTCTCGCCCGAGGACCTGGGCTACTTCCGCCAGATCCGCCAGAACTGCGCTACCCCCATTGCCATGGGCGAGCTCTTCAACAGCCCGCACGAGTGGCAGCCGCTCATCACCGAGCAGCTCATCGACTACATCCGCGTGCATGTTTCGCAGGCGGGAGGTTTCAGTCCGGCGCGCAAGATTGCAATTCTCGCCGAGCAGTTCGGCGTAAAGACCGCGTGGCATGGTCCCGGCGATGTTTCGCCCGTGGGCCATATGGCCAATGTAACTCTCGACTTAGTAAGCTATAACTTCGGCATCCAAGAGTACACGCCCTTCAACGAGCGAACCCAGGCCATCTTTCAGGGATGTCCGGAGATGCGCGACGGCTACCTTTGGGTCAGCGAGAAACCGGGCTGGGGCATCGAGATCGACGAGAAAGAAGCAGCCAAGGCGCCCTTCACTGCGAGCCCGCTGAATGGCGGATGGGGCGAAATCCGCCTGCGTGACGGCACCGTGATCAAGCAGTAATGCTCATGAATGAACAGAATGCGCGTTGCCGAATTGCCCGCGATGCAACCAGAAGCCACTAGACAGGGCCGAATCGATCTTGGAAACGTGCGTTGGCCTGAAGTCGACTTAAAAACATGAGAGACCGGCTACTATGATCCATGGATTGAGGAGACACAGATTATGCTGCGCTTTGTTTTCGTATGGTTTCTGGCCCTCTTAGTATTCACACCAGTCCGGGTAAAATGTGCACCGCAACATGATCATACGTCGGATCAGCCAGACCGGATGGGAACAGTCCACTTCGACACGTCATGCCGCCCAGAGGTGCGCGACGAATTCGATCAGGCGGTCGCGACTTTACATTCCTTCGGCTATCGGAAGTCAGCGCAGTTATTTGCTGACGTCTTGAGCACAGATCCCAATTGCAGCATGGCAGAGTGGGGCATTGCGATGAGCCACTACCGCCAATTGTGGGATCCGCCGACTAAGGACGATCTTAGGATCGGCCTCGAAGCCGCTCAAAAAGGTTTGTCGATGGGGCCGAAGACTCAAAGGGAACACGACTACCTGGGTGCTATTCAGGGCTTCTATCAAAACGCTGGCTTAGAGAGTCACAGCATCCGCGCCAAACGGTATGAGACTGCAATGGAGTCACTGTACGGCCGGTATCCACAGGACAGCGAAGCTGCCATCTTTTATGCTCTGTCTTTGATCGCGAATGCTCCGCTCAATGACAAGACCTACGCCAATCAGAAGAAGGCGACCCAAATTCTCGAGCCGATCATTTTGCAGCAGCCGCGACATCCGGGTGTAGCGCACTACATAATCCATGCCGACGATAATCCGGCGTTGGCTCAGCTAGCTTTGGATGCGGCGAAGAACTATTCCCAGATTGCCCCTGACTCGCCTCACGCACTGCATATGCCCTCTCACATTTTTACAAGGCTCGGTTTATGGGACGACTCTATTGCCTCAAACCTCGCCTCGGCCGACAGCGCGCGCAAACTGAAGCTGGCCGGCGACGAGTTACATGCCCTGGATTACCTGGTCTATGCGTATCTGCAAACGGGGCGCATAACGGAAGCCCGCAAACTGACCCAACAACTTCCCGTTGTAGAACCGGGCGATGCGGCCCGCTATGCCGGGCGATACGCGACAGCTGCGATACCAGCCCGGTATTGGATCGAGCGCCAGCAGTGGGAAGCTGCCGCAGCCCTTCCCTTGCCTCCACAAACCTCTCCAGGGGACGCATATGCATCGACCCAGGCGGCTCTTCATTTCGCCCGCGCGCTTGGCGCATCAAGGCTCGGAGACATTAAGGCAGCCCAGGCTGCAATGCAACCTCTGCTTTCCTTGCGCGACGTACTTGCGCAGAGCGGCGACAGAGATGCGGATCAGGTGAACGTTCAACTGAAGATTGTGAGCGCCTGGATCAAATGGGCGGATGGTGATCACGATGCGGCCCTGCAAGAGATGAGAACCGCCGCAGCAATGGAAGACGCAACCGAAAAATCTCCTGTCAGTCCAGGCTCCATCGCTCCCGCGCCGGAGATGCTGGGCGATATGTTGCTTTTGGCAAAGCAGCCGAAGCTCGCGTTGGCGGCCTATGAGTCAGCCCTGAAATCCACCCCGGGACGCCTCAGAGCAGAATACGGCGCCGCTGTTTCCGCTCAGGAGGCAGGACTACGGCTCGCCGCGGAGCGGCATTACCGCAGGCTGCTCACAAACTGCAGCCATGCCGATTCAGATCTTCAGGAACTCGCGCAGGCAAATTCCTTTTTCGGCAAAGACTAGCTCCGTTTTGATTCGGTGCCCACGAAACTCCACTCGCAGACAAGAAGGTCGCCTTACATCCGCTCGACACCTTCAGCTCTCAGCAGGCTGAAGACCGCGCTCGCGATTTAGAGTGGCAAACCGACAGCATGCCAGTTAATGCAAAATCGCCGATCTACTCAAGCACCTCCCGATCTGAGTTTGCCGAAATTTCTGACAATACTGGTCGAATTCAGTTCCTACAGAGGAGATGCGTCAGCGGAAGTCGTAGAGTTCTGCTTCAGGCAAGTCAGATTCTCACTGCATGGTCACGTGGCGCCTGGTCCTACCGTCTTCGGGTCCGCAGCGATTAACATTGAAGCATGGCTATTCAAGAGATCGTCACTGCGATTGACGCATACATCGCCAGATTGAAGGCGGCACGAGATCTGCTTACGTCTCCGTATACACCGTCAGAAACTAAAGACACAAAACCAACGCGGCGAAAGAGCCGGAGAAATCCGCAATCTATTCAAGTGCCCGTTGCACTGCCCAGCGTTTCAGAAGTCGAAGTCCAAATTGTTCCAGCCCGGATGCCGCGTCAACGACGGCATCCGGAAAGGCCTGTATCACACACGTTCTCCGCACTCGGCGGCCCGGTTCCCAAAGGACCGGTGGTCATTCGTTCATCCGACCTGGCTCGCATGCGGTCTGGGCTAAGTCAAGCCCATCCCACGGCCCCGTCACAGCAAGACACGGCATCTCGTAACGCCTTGGAAGAGCTTGCTCAAGAAGTTGCAAAGCGCCTTGCGTCGGGTGGGGGGCTTCATAGAGATTGATGGACCGACGCCTATTCTCTAGCATAGGGAGCACCGCTGAAGTCTGGGATACGGCTGTACTCAATTGCCGAAGGCGCAGAGCCGCCAGACCGTACAATGGGATGTTCTGGTTTACGGCCAGATTCGATTGCCTGGCTCACCCTCCAAACTTCGGTTGCACTGCTGCAAAAGATCGCAGCAACTCCACCACGATTCTAACTTCAGTGGGACGCCGCCGTTGGTGGAATAGAAGTGGTGATTTCGTTGAGTGCATGGACACATTCGTATATTTTGCGGCGACGCATACGGAGCCGGCAACCGGAGCTCAGTCTGAGTTGGGTACGATTTGCGTCATGGGGCCAATGGAGGTGGTTTATTGCGGGTGGCGGAGCTTCGGATATATGCGGCATAGCGCTTGAGGCCTTGCAAATCCAGGATACTCACATCGCGACCTTCCACAGCGATTAGCCCCTGGTGTTTGAGCCGGGAAAAAGCCCGCGAGACCACGTCGCGCACAGAACCGATGCGACTTGCGATCTCATGATTCGAAAGGCGCAGGCGAAATGATATCGGATGATCTGCGGACAAGATGGTAGATTGCACTTCCGAAAGAAGAAAGAGTGCGAGGCGCTGTCCAACCTCATGAAGTGACAGCGCCTCGACGAGCGTTGCATGCTTCCTGACCTTACCTGCCATCAGCCTAAGCGCTGCGATCGCTAGAGATGGATACTTGGCGCAAAATTCATGAACATCGCTCTTTTCAATAAAGAGCACATTCGCATCTGCTTCCGCGATCGCCGAGGCCGGATAAGGTCCATCATCAAACACAGGAACGTCCCCGAGCACAGAGCCAGCCGCATCAACGTACATCACCTGTTCGCGTCCATCTTCATTCTGTTGGAAGGCGCGAATTTTGCCACTGACAACGACAAAGAGCCCTCTCGCCGGTTCCCCCGATAGGAACAACATCTCGCCTTTCTGAAGGTGCAATTCTACGGTTCGCAACGCGATGTCGGTGAGCGCTTCGACTGTCAGGCCGCCGAAGAGTGCCGTGCATTGCAGAGCCGCGATCCGCTTCGTTTTCATGACATCTCCGCAATTCGCACGATGGTCTGCAAAAAGGTGCGGTTCTCTGACTTAAGTCATAGCATGCTCGGTGGCCTCGGAATACTCTTTGGTCAGAGCAGGCTCCTCGGTGCTACTGAGGAGGAAAACGATGGTTGCGACTCAAAGACTTCGTGAAATTGGCCAGAGTCTCTGGCTCGATAACATCCCCCGCGGTCTGCTCGCCAGCGGTACGCTTGAGCGCTACATCCGTGATCTCCCGATCACCGGTTTCACCTCGAATCCCACGATCTACGATCATGCAATTAAGAACACTCACGACTATGATGACGCCATTGGCCGGAAACTAAAAGAGGGCAGGTCGGGCGAGGCCCTATTGTTTGAGTTGGCGATCGAGGACCTCAGGCAGGCCGCCGACCTTTTCCGGCCGATCCACGACCGGACAAATGGTGTGGATGGTTGGATGTCTCTTGAGGTTTCGCCCCTGCTAGCCCGCAGCACAGAAGGCACTCTTGCTGAGGCCAACGCTCTCCACGCTCGCGTAGACCGGCCCAATCTCTTTATCAAGATACCGGGAACGAATGCTGGTCTCCTGGCAATTGAAGAGGCTATTTTTGCCGGCGTGCCGATTAACGTAACGCTTCTTTTTTCTGAAACACAGTATGTTGGAGCTGCCAAAGCCTACTTGCGCGGGATCGAGCGGCGCATCGCCACGGGCCGGAATCCCAATGTGGGCTCCGTGGCTTCGCTCTTTGTCAGTCGCTGGGATGTCGCGGTAAGAAACAAAGTGCCAGAGGATTTGCACAACAAGCTTGGCGTCGCCATCGCCTCGGAAGTCTATGAGAGATACCGCATCTTGCATGACTCGCCGCGTTGGCAGCGCATTTTAGACGCTGGCGCCCACTCCCAACGCCTCCTTTGGGCCAGTACCGGAACCAAGGATCCCAAAGCCTCGGATGTCCTTTATGTCCAATCGCTCGCCAGACCCTTCACCGTGAATACTGTACCTGAGGCCACACTGAAAGCGCTCGCCGAACATGAAGAATTCGGCGAAGCATTACCCGTGGATGCCGACGCGGTGCTGGCCAAATTCGCCGGGGCTGGCATTGATACTGAGCGTTTGGCAGCGCAGCTTCTTGAAGAAGGGAACGTATCATTCGAGAAATCCTGGAACGATCGGCTGGTGTGCATCGATTCTAAAAACGATGCGCTCAAAGCTGCTTAACTTCGTACACGATGAAGATGGAAAGCCGAAGGTCGGTGATGACGATTATTCATCCGGTCAGCGGTCGCTCGATTGCATTAAGTTTTACTGTCTTAAGGGAGAGAGGAACATGTACTTGATCTGGGTCCTGATTGCGATGCCCTTTGTGGGTCTGCTTTGGTTCATCTACCTGGTCGTCCGAACGGGAAGAATGCACCCACCGTAGCTCTTACGAGTATCGAAGCATACGCGCCTCACTGAATTTATTCTGACAACCTGCTTGCGCACCACTCCACGAACATCAACCTGAGAAAGCAGGGGAAAGACGATGTTGGGAGGATATTTCAAGCTTTGTTTGATCGTCGGATGCTTTTCCCTGGCGACCCTTTCAGCAACTGCTCAAGAGGTGGTACATGCCTTGTGCGGTACGGTTCGTTCGATCGATTCGTCTGCCAAGACGATCACGGTCAGCACCGATGATGGCTCCGAGGGGCTCTTCAGAGACTTCCCGAGGTCGAACGCCAAGCAAGACCTCCTGCAGTCTTATAGAGAGCGATGCAGGAATTACAGTCACAACGGGCACCTTAGCGGCTTCATGAAGAACTTAGACTTGGGATAGCTACTAATGGAGTGCAAGCAATGATCAAGATAAAGCGCGTGTACGACACAGTCGACGTCGAAGACGGAACCCGATTTCTCGTTGACCGATTATGGCCGAGAGGGGTTGGGAAGGATGAAATGAAGGTAGATACTTGGCTTAAAGATGTGGCTCCCAGCACGGAATTGCGAAAGTGGTTTGGCCACGATCCCACCAAGTGGAGTGAATTCCGCCGCCACTATTTCTCTGAGCTAAGAACAAATCCAAATGTGTGGCAGCCAATTGTCGAGGCCGAGAAGAAAGGAGCCGTAACTCTGCTCTATGGCGCGAAGGACGAAACATACAACAATGCGGTTGCCCTTCGTGAATTCTTGAACGCTCATTTGTTTCGTCCGAAATGAACTAAATGCGATTCCCCTGACCTCGCGCGCAATATGAAACCATGCTTGCCCGTGATCTTGCACACATGGAGTTGCGCGATATTCAATATCGTGTCACGATATATATATATGAACAACCAACCAGCTGTGCCTGGCCCGGACTTGCTACTCAGGACATTAGCTGAATTTCGCTATGAACTGCGGCGTTTTTTGCACTTCAGCGAATGCGCGGCTTTGGAAGCGGGATTGCAGCCGCAGCAACATCAACTTCTGCTCCAGTTGGCTGGCGCTCCCGAGAATACGGCTCTAACGATTTCGTATGTGGCCGAACGGCTTGGACTGAAGCACAATAGTGCTGTTGAACTCGCTGACCGCTCGGAGCGCGAGGGACTGCTCGAACGTACGGCTGATGTGGATGACAAGAGGCGAGCTATTTTGCGTGTCACCCGCAAAGGCAGGCTGCTTCTTGGCCGACTCGCTGGCGACCATGCGAAAGAGCTCAATGAACTCGCGCCTCGGCTGACAAAGGCGTTGAAGTACATCTCATTCAATATGCACAGATCAACCGATGCGGAGGCTCGATGAGGTCTCGACCTTCCGCGTTGCGCGACTTCACTGTGGATCGACGGGTATGGCTTTTGACAGGAGTGGCGCTGTTTATCGGCGCGGGTGCGGCAGGTTTGGCTGTGCTCTTGCTGCGAGCCATTGCTCTGGCGACAAACCTCTTTTACTACCATCGTTTGAGCTTGGCTTTGGTCGGCCCTGCGGGATCTCCGCTCTCACCGTGGATCATGCCCGTTGTACCAGTTCTTGGCGGACTATTGGTAGGATTCCTCGCACACTACGGGTCAGATAAGATACGCGGGCACGGAATCCCAGAAGCAATTGAAGCAATCCTGCTACGCGGCGCGCGCGTAGAGCCCAAGGTAGCGCTGCTTAAACCTCTTTCTGCAGCGATCGCCATCGGCTCGGGTGGGCCGTTCGGCGCGGAAGGGCCGATCATCATGACTGGCGGCGCCTTCGGCTCACTTGTTGCACAATGGCTACACCTTACGGATGCCGAACGAACTACGTTGCTGGTGGCCGGCGCGGCTGCGGGTATGTCTGCAACGTTTGCAGCGCCGATCGCTGCGATTCTGCTGGCGGTCGAGTTATTGTTGTTCGAGTGGAGGCCACGTTCTCTGGTACCAGTCGCAGTGGCAAGTGTTGTCGCTGGCGCATTGCGGATCAGCTGGCTCGGAGCGGGGCCATTATTTCCCGTCGAACTGCACTCGTCCACTCCAACGAGCCTGGCGCTCCTTGTTGCCTGTCCAATTGGAATGCTTGTTGGCCTTGCCTCTGCCGGCCTGAGCCGCTTGATGTATAGCCTCGAAGATGGGTTTGAGCATGTTTGTGGTCATCTGAATGTGCATTGGATGTGGTGGCCGGCGATTGGCGGCCTCGGCATTGGCATCGGCGGTTTCTTTTTCCCGCGTGGGTTGGGTGTTGGGTACGATAACATTGCGGAATTGTTGCGCGGGAACGCTCCAATTTCGATGCTGCTGGGGCTGCTTGTCGCCAAGTCGCTGATGTGGACATTTTCGCTGAGTTCCGGTACATCGGGCGGCGTATTGGCTCCTTTGTTGATGATCGGCGCTGCGCTGGGGGAAACGGTTGCTCGACTGGCGCATATGCCAGGCGAAATACAGGCTCTTTGGGCGTTGATGGGGATGGGAGCAATGCTCTCGGGAGCGTTGGGTGTGCCCCTTACGGCGATCCTCTTCTCACTGGAGCTGACCCATGCTCTGCCTGCTCTATTACCTATGACACTCGCATGCACAGCTTCGTACCTTGTTACCTCACTGATCATGCCTCGGTCTATTCTCACGGAGAAGCTGAATCGCCGGGGGTACCATCTGTCTCGCGAATATGGCGTGGACCCACTTGAGATGGTCTGTGTGGGGGATGTGATGGCGGAACTGTCAGCCGAAATTGAGGAGGCCAGCGACGAGCTAGAGCTTCAGCCCAATGTGCTTGCATATACAGATGAGACTTGCCGGTCCGTGGCGGAGGAGATGGCAATGACAGGGGTGGTGAAGATGCAGGTGGTAGATCGCGAGACTGGTCAGGTCTGTGGAAGTATCAGCACGCAGGAACTATTGATTGGACGCAGGCGAGCTATCGTGCGCGAGTTGGAGCGGAACAGATCTTTCCAGCTTGAGTCACAAAGAGAGGGATAACTCTAGGCGGATTCGAACGTTGAACAATTCACGTTCCCAAGAGCTCATCGTCGACCACGACGCTGTTGGGTTCGCTCTATGTGCCGCCCCATGATTTGGATTCCAGAACGCGTCTTCGTTGTCGGCATCGCTTCCGTCTAAACAGGCAAAGTCCTTCTCGACGAGTACTGCCAGCACTCCGCCACGAACGGAAAAATCACGATAGAATCCGACCTGGTCGCTTTCACACCATCCGCGCGTATCTCCGGTCGAGAGCAGGACCACAACCTCTTGCGGCCGGTAACGAAGCGACATCTCTGTTATGACGTCTGAGTGTTCCAAAGCATACGTCCGCTTTGCGCCATCCTCTGGAGCAAAGTGGATTGTCTTCTCGATTCGTCCGCGTGTGCCAAGCGAGCTGTCTCTGAACGCGTGACCCGAAGTCGTAATGAATTTCCTTTGATTCGCAGCTTCATATCGTTATTTCTGAACATTCTCTCTTGCAGACAACGAACTGCAGTGGCCAAGGCCCTCTGTGTCAGCAGTAGCATTTCCACCTGCTTGAATGTGAGTCGACGACTTGGTTGTGAGTCGACGAACAGTATCTTGGTTCGTCAATACACGTCTCGGTGATAGCGATGATCTTCCTTCAGGGTATGCACATATTCTTCGGCCACCTGCGCCGACATGCCGCCCTGTGTTTCTACAATGCGATGCAACGTAGCATTTACGTCCTTCGCCATGTGTGATGCATCACCGCACACGTATACGCTGGCGCCATCCTGCAGCCAACTCCAGACAACGGCGCTTGTTCAAACATTCTGTCTTGTACATAGATTTTGTCGTCTTGATCGCGTAAGAAAGCGGTGTCGAGGCGAGTCAAGTGGCCATCCATACCCGAAACTTCGATCGCGTGCGGGATTGAAGACGCTGTGGAGTGAAGCGAACTCTTCGTCAACACTACTCAAACACTATTGCCTTCGCAAGCTGCCAAAACCGCAAGATGATAGGCTTGGATGTGCCCGATCGGCGTTATGTGGGCGCGTCTCGTATTGAACCTGGCCTGGAGGGCATACAAGTAAGAGTTGGCGTTGATGCGCTGCGTCTGAATCTCTGCCGACAGAGAGACGCTTGCGTTTCCCATTCTCGTGCCACTCCTGGTAGTAGATAGCGGAGTCATACCTCTCGGACCTGCCGTTTACCAGCACCCGATTCGGCTTTAATCACCCTTTTGCAGCGATGACCACCGGGTCTTCTATCGGGTGTGTCGATTCGCTTGGTGAGATTCCCTTCCATAATTAGAAAGTGTGGCAAAACGGTATCCGCTACCGTACCCACGGCTGGAATGTTCATCTTAAGCTATAGAAGGAATTGTGTTTATTTTGGTCGGGGCGGAGGGATTCGAACCCCCGACCCTCTGCTCCCAAAGCAGATGCGCTACCAGACTGCGCTACGCCCCGATACCGGTCCTTCGATAGACGCCGCTTTCAGTTGGTCCGAATGCGGAATCACTCTTCGATTGTACCCTGACTCGGAATTGTTGTCCTTGGTCTCAACCAACAGGCCGCCAGTGAGCCAGCATCGTCACAAGCCAGATCACGAAGGCAACAGGAATGGCGAAGACGATGGCGATGCCTGCGCCAAGAACGAAAAGGAAGCCCCAGTCTCGCCAGGTATGGCGGTGCGGCTCGGCGATGGAGCGGGTGAGCAGTCGGTAATTGCGGCGGTTGGCCTTCCAGAAGATGTCGAAGGCGTCGCCGAGGATGGGAATCGTTCCGATAAGCAGGCCGATGGAGACATTGGTCAGCATTCGCACGAGGGTGATGTAGGGAGTACCGCGGATCCAGGCAACGAGTGGAATGACGAGCGAGAGAATCCCAACCAGGACGTCTCCCAGGCCGGGGATAAGGCCGATGATGCCGTCGATCCCAAATCGAATGCGGGTTCCCGGGATCACGAAGGCTTCGTCGAGAAGAATCTCAAGCCATTGGAGGCGGTCGTCGCTCAGAAGCATGCTGCCTTGGTTCCAGCGATTTCCGGGTCGGGCGCTGGCGGTTTGGCCTGCCCTGCGGCTGGGTTCGGGCGGCTCGACGAGTCCTTGCGGTTGATAGGACGGCATTGGTTTCCTCCCGCCTCACCCGGAAGCGGCGAAACAGATCGCGGTCTCAAGACCGTATCTCAGCTTCGATGCTACAATCAGACATGCGGATGGCGGCTATAGTTCAGCGGCAGAACGCCTGACTGTGGCTCAGGATGTCGTGGGTTCGATCCCCACTAGCCGCCCCAATTCTCGCACAAATCCAGAAGATTCTGTTCTAATCGACTTCGTGATCCCGCCGATTCTTTCGGACGATTCCTCATCAACTCCAGTGCAGAGCATATCGGCCAGCCAGGTCGACGGGCGGCATTCGTCTTTCGAGCGCCCGCATGCGGACTGGTTTACGCCCTTTGAACCGCTGTCGTGGCTGCGAGGCGGTCATGCGCAGACTTTGGCTGGAAACTACTGGCCGCGCGTTCTCCGCGAGATTCCGCATGATCCGGTGGCAGTTGACGTTGATCCTGCGGACCGCAGCCGGGTTTTGTGCCATTGCCACTGGCAGGCGGAACAGGTACGGGCGGATAGGCTGACTCTAGTGCTGCTGCACGGCTTGGAGGGCTCTTCGGATTCGCGCTACATCCTTGGAATCACGCAACTGGCCTGGGATGCCGGTTGCAACATCATTCGCATGAATATGCGGAACTGCGGCGGCACGGATACCTGGTCTCCCACGCTCTACCACTCCGGATTGTCGGCAGACGTGGAAGCTGTGCTGCATTATTTCGTAGATCTGTACGGGCTCCGGCGGGTGGCTATGGCCGGTTATTCGATGGGTGGGAATCTGGTGTTGAAGCTGGCGGGTGAGCTTGGCGCACAGGCCCCCGAGTGGCTGGTGGGCGTCGTGGGAGTAAGCCCGGCGATCGATCTGGCAGCCAGCGCCGATGCGCTGCATGAACCTTCCAATTGCATGTACGAGCGTCATTTTTTGCGCAACCTCATGCGGCGGTTCCGGCGCAAATCCGAGCTGTTTCCGGATATCTATTCCATGGACGGCTTGGGGCAGATCCGGACGATTCGGGAGTTTGACGACCGGATCACGGCGCGCCACAGCGGATTTTCTGGGGCAGACGATTATTATTTCCGGGCGGCGAGCGCCAGGGTGGTTGCGCGAATTACGATTCCAGCGCTGGTGCTCCATGCTTTAGATGACCCCTTCATTCGTCTTACTCAAGAATCGAGACACGCCTTGATGGCGAACCGTGCCGTCACGCTGGTCGAGACACAGCACGGAGGCCATTGCGCATTTCTCCAGAAGACGAATAGAAGCGATGCGACGAGCTTTCCATTTGTTCCTCGAGATTGCCGTCACTGGGCCGAAGCATCGTTGGTTCGCTATCTGATGGCCGTGGCGGGGCATGGCGATGGAAGCTGACTGGGAAGTTGAGATCGGCCCCGGGGCGCCAATTCTGGATGCGCTTTGGCCGGGGTTTGTGGATCTGAGATGTTTTCCCGAACGCGTCTGCGATTTGGAGGAGGCTAGTCTGTTTCCCGCGCTGTCCGGCGCTCTTCTGCGGTTGAATGGACCGGATTCACATCCCGAGTCTAGCGAAGAGGATGGAGCAGGAGTTTTGTCCGTTTGGACCTCCAAATGCGATGTCTGGCGCCTGGAAGGCGGTATCGAGCAGTGCGATCCGGATGAAATGGACGCCGACCCTCTGGATTGCGTGGCTGGAGTGGCTTGCTATATCGATCTTTTGCCAAGAGACCGGGTTACACTTGCGGAGATCGATCGATTGGAAGCGTGGATTCGCAGCAAAGTAGAGAGGATTCGGCAGATGACGGCGCACCGCTGCCGGGCCGATCTGGTGATTCGGCGCGCCTTCGTCGGCGAGCAGGACGGTCTTGGCGTCACAGCCTACCTATCCGCTTGTGGCGCGACCCCCGCTGAAGCCGATGAATCGCTTGGCTGGGCGCTGGCAGTTTTTGCGAAAGCCATCCATGAAACCACGCGGATTCCGACAAAGCACCGAACGAAATTTGAGGCGATACAATAGTTTTGCGGTAAGCCTGTGGGCGAGTAGCTCAATTGGATAGAGCACCGGCCTTCTAAGCCGGGGGTTGCAGGTTCAAGCCCTGCCTCGCCTACCATTTAGAATCAATAGCTTATAAGGTATGTCCATTTCGATTGGACTTTATTTTGTGGACTTTTGTGGGAGTCCGGCTCAGGTCGATCTTTCGAGAACACCATGCCAAACACATCAACTGCATCCCTCTTGGCTTGATTTCGAACGCGAGTGGTGCTCAAGAATTTGCATTCGACACGTGGCAAGGCCCAACACGCTCCATCAGAGAGCGTCGCGCCGCCTATCCAATTTGAGGGGCAGGGACGGATTTCAGTTGCTGGCCATTGCGGGAAGCTGGGCCTTGATCCAGCGGTTGACGCGGGCGTCGAGGAGGTCGAGCGGGAGCGCGCCGCCGGAGAGGATTTCGTCATGGAAGGTCTTCAGGTCGAACTTAGAGCCCAACTGCTGTTTTGCGCGTTCGCGTAGCTCGCGGATCTTGAGCTGGCCGAGTTTGTAGCTACATGCCTGGCCCGGACCGGAGATGTAGCGGTCGGTCTCGGCCTGGATGGTGGGTTCGTCGATGGCGTGGGAACCACGCATATACTCCACGACCTGATCGCGGCTCCAGCCCTCGTCGTGAATGCCGGTATCGACAACCAGACGGACAGCCCGAAATAGCTCCGAACGAAGGCGGCCATAATCGGAGCCTGGGTCCTGATAGAAGCCAATCTCTTTGCCGAGTTCCTCGGCGTAAAGGCCCCAGCCCTCGGTGTATGCGGAGTTTCCGCCATGTTTACGGAACTCTGGCAGGCCGGTGAGGGACTGCTGGATAGTGATCTGAAGGTGGTGTCCGGGAACGCCCTCGTGATAGGCGACAGCCTCGTCGTTGATATAGCTGCGATGGGTGGGGTCAGAAACCGCGACGGAGACGCGGCCGGGACGCTTGCCATCCGGGGTTCCACCCTGGTAATGCGTGGCGGCGGTAGCCTGGAAGGGCGGGATCGGCTCGACAGTGACGGCGGTTTTGGGCAGCAGATTGAAGAGTTCAGGCAGGCGCGGCTGCATTTGAGCAATGTACTTGCGGAAGTCTTCGACGATGGCTTCTGCGGAGACAGCCTGATACTTGGGATCGTTTTCGACGTGGTCGCGGAAGCTGGCGAGGTCCGGATAGCCGTTGGCCTTGGCGAGTGCTGTCATCTCTCCGGTGATGCGGTCGACCTCCTTAAGGCCGATTTCGTGAATCTGCGTGGCTGTGAGGTCAGTCGTGGTGAAGCGGCGGAGAGTGGCCTGGTAGCGGCGCTTGCCTCCGCCGAGGGAGTTGATAGAGAGCGTAGTGCGGGTGTGGGGGATGTAATCCGTAGTGATGAAGGCAGCAAACTGCTTGTAGGCCGGAAAAACCTCATTGTTGACCGTGGATGTGATCTCGTCCGTGAGACGCTTTTTCTCCGCATCGGAAAAGCTAGCGGGGAATTTCTTCAGCGGCAGGACGAAGGGGTTGGCAGCGATAACGCCCTCGGCCTGGCCAGGAATCTTTTCGGCGATGAAATTGACGGGCACGAGGTGATCGCTCACGCCGGCGCGGAGGACATCCTCGGTCTGGAGGAAGGCCTTGGGGATCTGATGGAGGCGAGAGATGTAGTCCTCGTAATGCTTTACCGAGTCGAATGGCATGGACAGCGGAAGGTCAGCGAGGTTGGCATGGATGCCCCCTCCGCCGCCTGACGCACTGAGAGGCATCTCGAACTCTTTGAGGTCGTAGTCCTCGACGCGCTGCTGGAGCTGGCGGAGAAAGAGGTCGTGAGAGATCAGATCCTGCTCGGGAAAGCCTGTAGCATCAATGGCCTTGATGCTGGCCAGGTCCGCGAGGTCGCGCTGGTGCCGGGCGGCAGAGGCAGCGAGGGAGTAATCGCCGAGTTGGTCGTTGTAGCGATAGTCGGCGACGGCAGTCGCCAGGATGGGATTCATCTTGAGGGTGGCCTGCCACGAGTCGTCAAAGAGGGCGTTCTGGGCGGCGAGGCGCGATGCCACGGATTCGTGCGGGGTTGCGGGCGTTTGGGCTGAGGCGAACGGAGAAACACTAGCCAGAAAAAGGGCGGTGGTAGCCAGCAGGTTGGGACGCATGCGGACCAGATTAGCAGAGCACTTCGAACCGCGGACGGAAAAGTTCAGCGGGCGAAGTCAGTGCTTACGGTCTCGGGGGCCTCGATTCTGGGACTCACAACGGTGTAATTCATCCCCTTTATGCATATCGAAAAAGGGCCTTGAAGCCGTAGTCCATGTGCTGCTGGATATGGCAATGGAACAGAGCAAGCCCGGGCTGATCCGCCGTAAAGTCGACGACGGCCCGGCCATAGTACGGCACGACAACCGTATCCTTAATTATGCCGGCGGTCTTTTTCCCATTGATTTCGGCCAGCTCCCACAGATGGCGGTGCAGGTGCATGGGATGGGCATCGTCTGTGCGATTTCGCATGACAAGCCGATAACGCGCGCCTTGCTGCAACACAAATTCCCGTTCGTGCGGATAAGGCTTGCCGTTTACAAGCCACAAATTGAATTTGCCGGCTCCGCCCGGGATCTTCTCAAAGATCAACTCGATCGTCTGTTGCGGCGCGGGTGAGCTGGAACCGGCGGCCCCGAAGATGGTGTAGTCCCAGCGCGCTTTAGGCGGATCGACCCACTGCGGTGGACGGTGCTGGTCCGCGTATTCGACCACAACGCCCAGTCCCGATTCGCGCACCGTCTTCTCCGTCGAGCCAAGAACCCAGACCCCAGGATTCTTCATTTCGACCTCGACATCAATGCGTTCACCCGCGCCGACAAAGATCGAATCGAGCAATTGCGGAGTTGGGACAGGGTTTCCATCCAGCGCGATTACTTTCATCCGGTGTCCGGCAAAGGCAATGCGGCGGTTTTCAATCGCGCTGGCATTGAGGAAGTGAATCAACAGCCGCTGGCCCTGGCGGACACGGATCGGCTCGCCCGATCCAAGAGCCTTGTCATTGATCGAGTAGGTCATCGAACCAACTTCAAGGCCGTCCGGATCGGTATTGAGCGTGGCTGGCTTCTCCAGCAACGGCCCATCATGCGTATCGTCGTCTTCATCGTCCATCGTGCCGGTAAAAAACGGCTCCCAGTCTCGCAGCGCGAGGAAGAGCTCCTGATCGTATTGGCCCGGATCGCGACCGTTCTCGACATACACAAAGCCAAACTGACCGGTGTAAGCGCCCTTGTGTAGATCATCCATCGCCATTGCGTGGGAGTGATACCAGCGGCTTCCGGCAGGTCCGGGAGTGAGATTAAAGCGCCGCTTCCCGCGCGGAGCCACAACCGGCGCACCTTCTTCCTCCGTGCCATCGACCTCCGGAGGGATCAGCATCCCGTGCCAATGCACCAGTTCCGGTGTATCCGTATCGTTGATTACCTCGACCGTGACCGGCCTACCCTCGCGCATCCGCAGCACCGGCCCGGGCGCAATGCCGTTGTAGCCAATGGTCGAAAGAATATGCGAGCGGTCGAGCTCGACGGTCACCGGAGCGATCCGCAGAGTGTAATCGGCTTTGCTTTCAACGGCTGCGGCCTGTGCGCCAAACAGAATTCGTGACGCTCCGGCCTGCGCCAGAGCCATGCCGCCAAGCTTGAGGATTTCGCGTCTGTTCACAATCACGCCGGAGGGAAATCAGGGCCGTGCAATGACTGCATCCTCTCACGCGCAAAGCTGCCCAGACAAGTTGCTCAGACAACCAGCCACGCACTTGAGGCCTGCACGCTCAGGGCGCTGCAACCAACCGCCGGGTTGGACCGTCTAACCGGCAAACGTCTTCGGTTCTCGCGCGTTTTCTCCACGCGGAGGTTCCTCCATGAAGATTTCGCGTATTGCCATCACGGCGATCTCAGCCATGGCCTTCTGCGGAGCCCTCTGGGCCTGGCAGCAGACGGCTGACTTTGGCTTTGGCAACGACGACTCACCCACCAATGTGAAGGCGGAGTTCTACTGGTCCCGCCTGGCTTATTCCTCGCGCCTCTCTTACGCTGCGAGTGCCCAGACCTTTGGTGGCTATGGCCGCCGCTGGTTCAATTCCTGGTCGCGCGACTATCCCAAAGCTGACCGCCAGTTTCTCATTGCCATGCACCGGTTGACCCGCATCGACGGCCGCCCTACGGAGCAGGTGGTAACGCTCGACTCCGATGAAATCTTCAATTATCCCTGGATTTACGCCGTTCAGGTGCAGAACTGGGCCTTTACAGACGCGGAAGCCAAGCGGCTGCGGGAGTATCTCCTCAAAGGCGGCTTTCTCATGGTGGATGATTTCCACGGCACTGAAGATTGGGAGAATTTCATGAATGGCATGCGGCAGGTGTTGCCCGACAAGCCTATTGAAAACCTCCAAAGCGGAGATGAAATCTTCCACACCCTCTACGACATCGACGATAAGATGCAAATACCCGGCGAACAATACGTCTGGTCTGGCCGCACTTACGAGAAAGACGGATATCAGCCTAAGTGGCGTGCGATTCGCGACGACAAGGGCCGCATTATCGTCGCTATCTGTCATAACATGCACTTGGGCGATGCATGGGAGTGGGCGGACGATCCGAACTATCCCGAAACCTTCGCGTCGATGGCCTTTCGTGTCGGGCTGGATTACATCATCTATGGAATGACTCATTGAACTCTACCGGGCCAAGATAAGAGCCCAGCACAGCAATCGGTTTACGGAGAACTGGAAACGCGGATGTTTCAGTTCCTATTCAAGTACCCGAGCCCGGTGTTTACCAAAGGCCGGTTCGCGCTGCTCAGTGCGTGGCCGGCTTGGCTGCTGCCTGTATTCATCTTGATTTCCGTCGGAGGGCTGGCTCTGCTCATCCGCTGGCGATTGCGACACTCAGAAGCGAAGGTCCACGGCGGCAGGGCAGGCGCGATCTGGGGCATGCAGTCAACCTTGGTTGCGCTGCTGCTGCTCCTGTTGTGGCAGCCGGCCATGATCGTAGGCGAACTGAGTTCGAGGCAGAACATCATCGCCGTAGTAGTCGATGGATCGCGCAGCATGGGTATTGCCGACGGCGACGGAAAAACGCGCGAGGACGCCGCCATCGCAGCGTTGGATAACGGTGTTTTGGCTGGACTGAAAAATCGCTTCCAGACGCGCATTTACCGACTTGGGGGAGGACTGACGCAAGTCGGTGCTCCGAATGAAATCGCGCCCGTAGATGCTGCTACTCACATCGGTCAAGGGCTGGAGCAACTCGCGCAAGAAACTCGAGACCTCCCGGTCGGAGCCATACTCCTGTTGAGTGACGGAAGCCAGAACTCAGCAGGCATCGGCAGCTCCGGTATCGGCTCAGATGCGTTGCAGGCCCTCAGGGAGCGCCATTTGCCCGTGCACACCATAGGGTTCGGTAAGCCCGAACATGAACACGATGTAGAGATCGAAGACGTCAGTGTGGCGGCAAGCGCTGTGGTGAATGCGAAGATTTCAACCGCGGTCACTCTGATGCAACACGGCTATGCGGGGCGCCAGGCAACGCTCACTGTACGTGACGGTGATAAGACTCTCGCGCAGCGCCAGATCACATTGACGACGGACGGCCAGTTGCAGACCGAACCGTTGTTTTTTCCCGCTGGCAGTGCGGGCGCAAAGAGTCTCGCCTTTGCAGTAGAGCCGCTCCCCGGCGAGGAATCGATCACCAACAACGTGATGACGCGTCCCATCGTGGTCGGCAACGCCAAACGGCGCATTCTCTACATTGAGGGCGAGCCGCGCTGGGAGTACAAGTTCATCCGCCGCGCAGAAGAGGATGATCCGACAGTACAGATCGTATCTATGTTGCGCACAAGCGAAAACAAGATCTATCGCCAGGGCATCAGCGACCCGGCCGAGCTCGCCGGAGGCTTTCCCGTGCGCGCCGAGGATCTCTTCAGCTACTCCGGCATCATCATCGGCTCCGTCGCCGCCGATTACTTCACCCCCTTGCAGCAGGAACTGCTGCGCGAGTATGTCGATCGCCGTGGTGGCGGCCTTCTTTTTCTCGGCGGCAGTTCTTCTCTCAGCGACGGAGGCTGGCGCGCCTCCAGCTTGAGTGAATTGCTGCCCACATTTCTGCCATCGGGTAATCACAACTTCCGCCGCAATCCCGCCACCGTAGAACTGACTGCGGCGGGCATCGACTCACCCATCACGCGCCTGCTCGACGATCCCGAAAAAAATGCGGAGCGCTGGAAAAAGCTGACCTATCTCGCGGACTATGAAGACCCCGGTTCCCTCAAACCAGGCGCGACCGAACTAGTCGATCTACATACCGGACGTCGCACATTGCCGCTGCTCGTCACGCAGAGCTACGGAAGCGGGCGCACGGCCATCCTGGCCACTGGCGGAACCTGGCGCTGGCAGATGAGTGAAGCGCTTGGCGATCCCTCCCACGATCTTTTCTGGCAGCAACTCCTGCGCTGGCTGGTTGCCGAGTCACCCGGTCCGGTTGCTGCCTCTATTCCGTCGCGCCTGCTCATGGATGAGGGAAGCGTGCAGCTTATCGCGCAGGTACGCGACCGGACATTTCAACCTGCAGCAGACGCGCATGTCACCGCACACATCGTCGGCCCCGGCGGTGTCGATGCCCTCGTCGAACTAACGCCCTCCCAAACCACGCCAGGACAATACCAGACAGAGTGGACGGCGGAGAAACCCGGCACGTATCTGGCGGAAGTGGCAGCGGAATCCGCAAGCAGCCAGCAGCAGGAACTGGGCCGCGACGTAGTCACGTTCCAGCGCGAGAACGGCGTCGCAGAGAACTTTCACACGGAGCAGAATCGCGCCTTTCTCGAACAACTCGCATCGCAAACCGGCGGTCGCTATTGGAAACCCTCCGAATTGAAGAATCTGCCGCGTGACATCTCCTACTCCGAAGCCGGCATCTCAGTCCGTACCGTCAAAGAGCTGTGGAACATGCCCATCGTGTTCCTATTCCTGCTAGGCCTGCCAATCGCCGAGTGGCTGCTGCGGCGAAAGTGGGGAATCGTATGAAGCGCGCGATCTTATTGGCTTCCGCGTGTTTCTTCGCGCTCCAGGCGCACGCCACGACTTACTACGTCATCGTCGCTGGTCTTGGCGGAGAGCTCGACTACGAGCAGCGTTTTACATCAGCCGCAAAGGACCTTGACCGCATCTTCCAATCCTCAGGCCCCACCGCACACGTCGTTACTCTCAAAGGAGCGCAAGCCACGGCAGCGCAGTTCCGCGACGCGATGAGCTCAGTCGCGCGCGAGGCGAAAGCCGAAGATGACTTTGTGCTGATCCTCATCGGCCACGGCTCATTCGATGGCGTTGAATACAAATTTAATCTCATAGGCCCTGACGTGACTGCAGGCGAAATCGCCGCCTTGTGCGGCCGCATCCCATCGCGCCGCCAACTCATCGTCGATACCACCAGCGCCAGCGGCGGCGCGGTGTCGGCGCTCGAGAAGTCGGGTCGCGCCGTCATCGCCGCGACCAAATCCGGCACTGAGAAAAATGCAACCGTCTTCGTTCGGTATTGGATAGAAGCATTGCAAGACCCTTCCGTCGACACAGACAAAAGCGACTCCGTCAGTGCCATGGAAGCCTTTCGTTACACAACACAGAAAACCGCTGCTTTTTACGATGCTGAGAAACGGCTTGCAACTGAACACGCGGTCTTCAACGACGTGGGTCACGGTGAAGCTGTGCGCGAATCCGGCAATGGTGAGGGATCGCTGTTGTCGAGCTTCACGCTGCTGCGCCTCGGCGCGAGTCAAACGGCCGCCAACGATCCGGCGAAGCTCGCGTTACTGGCCAGGAAGGAAGAACTGGAGCAGAAGATAGATATCCTGAAGTATCAGAAAGCGGCGATGGATCCTGCGGATTACAAGAAACAGCTCACGGATGCTCTGGTAGAACTGGCACAAGTGCAGGGGAAGCTCGATGAATAAGACAAAGCCAATACGACACGTCACTTGGCTTCCGGCCATCCTGCTCACGTGCTTCGTGTCGGCCCGGGCCGTTGTCCCTGACGACTGCTGGATGCAGCGCAAGCACGGCCATGATGCTGAAGCGCAGGCCTGCTTCGAAGCGCTCATGCGAAGCTCTGATGTTTACCTCCGCGCCGAAGGCTTCTGGGGAGTCGAAGACTGGGATCGCGCCAATGAGCAGTTCCGTCTCGCCACACAGCCAGCAGACAGCAATGCGCTTTACAAAGTGCGCTGGGGTCTGTTGCTGCACGAGCGTTTCAACCAATCCGATGCTGCCGATCTCTTTCGTGAAGCACTCCAGAAAGATCCCGGGAATGCCGAGGCATATCTCGGACTTGCGCGCGTCTCCGCCGATGGCTTCGACGGCAAAGCCGCAACCTATCTTGCGAAAGCCATCGAACTCGATCCGAAATTCTCCGAGCCCCATGAGCTGATGGCTGAACTAGCTCTTGAAAACGATGATCGCGATGCAGCCGCTGCCGAGGCCGAAAAAGCTCTCGCCCTTGAGGCTGATTCGCTTGATGCCATGGCCACACATGCAGCTATCGAATTGCTGGCCGATCGCGCTCCCGATGGATGGTTCACTAAGATGGCGGCCATCAACCCCCATTATGGCGAAGGATACGCGCAGGTCGCACATCAGCTTGAGTTGCACTATCGCTACGAGGATGCAGTCACGTATTACCGCAAGGCGATCGATGCTGCCCCGCGTCTTTGGTCAGCTCATTCGGCTCTGGGCATCGAGCTGATGCGGCTGGGCAAAGAAGACGAGTCGCGCCAGCAACTGGAACTGAGCTACAACAATGGCTATCGTAATAAAGCCACGGTCAACAGCCTGCGACTGCTCGACAGCTACAAGAACTTCGATACGATCCGCGATAACACAACGATTCTGAAACTCCATAAGTCAGAGGCCGCGCTGCTTCAGCCCTACATGCAGGCGGAACTGCATTCGATTCTCGCCGCTTATGAAAAGAAATACCAAATGAAGCTTCCCGGCCCTGTGCAGGTCGAAGTCTATCCCGACCACGAAGACTTTGCTGTGCGCACCATGGGCATGCCTGGGTTGGGCGCTCTCGGCGTGACCTTTGGCGACGTGGTCGCAATGGACAGCCCATCGGCGCGCAAGCCGGGAGACTTCAACTGGGGCGCAACGCTCTGGCATGAGATGAGCCATGTCTACATCCTTACCGCGACCAATCATCGCGTGCCGCGCTGGTTCACAGAAGGCCTCGCTGTGCACGAAGAAGGCGAGCGCTCGCCCGAGTGGAGCGATCGCGTTACGCCTGATGTACTCGTCGCGATACGCGACAAGAAGCTTTTGCCCGTCGTCAAGCTGGATCGCGGCTTCGTCTATCCCGAGTATCCCGCGCAGGTCATTGTTTCCTACTTCCAGGCCGGCGCCATCTGCGAGTTCATCAAGGAAAAGTGGAGCGAAGGCAAGCTCCTCGACATGGTTCATTCGTATGCAAAGATGCAGAGCACGCAGCAGGTGATCCAGCAGGACCTCAACCTCGCGCCAGAGAACTTCGACAAGCAATTCCTCGCGTGGATCGACCAGAAGTACGGCCCGGAAGTCGCGCATTTCGATCAGTGGCGCGATAAGCTCAAGGCGCTCGTCGCTGCGGCGCAGCAGCAACAGTATGACGTTGTGCTGAAGGATTTACCTGCCGTGCTTGCCATGTATCCCGAGTACGTGGACGAAGCAAACGCCTACGAATTGATGGCCGAAGCGGACAAGGCTCACGACGATTCCAAAGCAGAAGCTGCAATCCTGACTGCATATGAACATCAGGGCGGCCAGATGACGAATATGTTGAAACGCCTGGCTGCACTCGAAGAAGCTGCCGGAGAAAAGGCGGAAGCCGTAGCAACGCTTGAACGCCTGAATTACATCTACCCAGTGAAAGACGAAGATCTGCATAGGCATTTAGGCGACCTGCTCTATGCGCAGCAGCAATATGGCCGCGCCATCGTTGAATATAACGCTCTCATAGCGTCCAATCCCGTAGACAAGGCCGGCGCGCAGTTCAGTCTTGCGCAAGCGTACTTCGCTGCAAACCAAAAGGACAAGGCCGAAGAAAGCGTACTGGCCGCGCTCGAAACCGCGCCTGGCTATCGCCCCGCGCAGAAGCTGCTTCTGCAACTGCAACAAGCATCTGCAACTCCCAAATGACGCGAAAGGAATTCGATGACTTCATTTACTGGATTGGATGAGGATGCAGAGCTGCTGCAACAACGCATCGAACGCTTCCATGTAGTGCGCGAAAAAATTCTGCGACAGGTGCGAGAGGTGATCGTGGGCCAGCACGAGGTGCTGGAACAGATCCTCATCGCTCTCTTCGTAGGCGGCCATTGCCTCATGACCGGTATGCCCGGTACTGCTAAAACGCTGATGGTGCGAACCATGGCCGAGGCGCTCGGCCTTGAGTTTCGCCGCATCCAGTTCACGCCCGACCTGATGCCCTCGGATATCACCGGCACCGACATCATTGAAGAAGATCTCGAAACCGGTCATCGCAAATGGACCTTCGTCGAAGGGCCGATCTTCGGCAACATACTGCTGGCCGACGAGATCAACCGCACTCCACCGAAGACGCAATCCGCCCTTCTCGA
Organism: Acidicapsa acidisoli; assembly: GCF_025685625.1. Lineage (NCBI taxonomy): Bacteria > Pseudomonadati > Acidobacteriota > Terriglobia > Terriglobales > Acidobacteriaceae > Acidicapsa > Acidicapsa acidisoli. The sequence goes on along the minus strand of NZ_JAGSYI010000006.1, from coordinate 144,301 downwards.
AGCCATGCAGGAGCACTCATGCACCGTGCGCGGCCACATCTATCGCCTGCCCGCGCCGTTCTTCGTGCTGGCAACACAAAACCCCATCGAGCTCGAAGGCACGTATTCACTGCCGGAAGCGCAACTCGACCGGTTCCTCTTCAATGCGCTCCTCGAAGACCTGAGCGCCGAAGACGAGTTGAAAGTCATCGACCGCACCACGACCACTCGCCAGACAAAGGTCGAAGCTGTGACCTCAGCCGAAGACCTGCTCGACTTCCAGCAGCTCGTGCGCATGGTGCCCATTGCCGAAACTATTTCGCGCTACGTCATAAGCCTGGTACGCGCGACGCGGCCCAGGAATGAGACTGCGCCAGCATTCATCAAGAAGTACGTCAACTACGGAGCCAGTGTGCGCGCCGCGCAGTTTATCGTTCTGGCTGCCAAGGCGCGGGCGCTCTCATATAAGCGCTATCACGTCACGTACGACGACATCACAGCCATGACCACACCAGTACTGCGGCATCGCGTTCTGCTCAATTTCCATGCAGAATCCGACCGCATCGACACAGACGAGATTCTCAGGCAGCTCGTGGCGTATGTACCGCGGCCCAGCGAGAAATAAAGGAAGAATGGATGCAGCGTTTCCTCGATCCCGCAGTGCTAGCCGGCATCTCCTCGCTCGATCTGCTGGCGAAGACGGTCGTGGACGGCTTCGTCGCCGGCTTGCATCGTTCCGCCGACTTTGGCTTCAGTCAGGAGTTCGCCGAATACCGCGCCTATACACCGGGAGATGATCTGCGTCACGTCGATTGGAATCTCTTTGCCCGAACGGAACGCTGCTATCTCAAGCGCTATCGCGGCGAAAGCAACAGCCAGCTCACGGTGCTGCTCGACGCCAGCAACTCCATGCAATACACCTCGGGCGTGCCAAACAAAATGGACTACGCACGCTACCTCGCCGCTGCGCTCTTCTATCTGGCGATTCACAATCAGCGCGATGCCGCGGGACTCATTGTTTTCGACGAGGATGTGCGCGAATACATTCGTCCCTCCACGCGGCAAGGACAGTTGGCGCGCCTCTTCGCGGGCCTCGAACAAGCCACGCCGCAAGCACAGACTGATTTCGCCAAGCCGCTCCAACACTTGCAGAATGCTCAGCACCGGCGAGGCATCGCCATCGTCATCTCGGACTTCTATGAGAGTCCTGAAACGATCATGAACGACATTGCGCCACTGCGCTTTCGCGGCAATGAAGTGATTCTCTTTCACATTCTCGACCCACAGGAGATCAGGCCTGCGATGAAGGAGTCGGCCATCCTCGTCGATCTCGAGACTAACCAGAGAATTGAAGTCGTGCCCGAATACACCAGGACCGCATATCGAGCCAGGATCGACGCGCACATCGAGCAGCTTCGATCTCTCGCTCGCGGAGCAGGCATGGATTACCAGCTTCTCATCACCAGTCAACCACTCGATCTGGCGCTGCGCGAGTACCTCACGCTGAGACAGACAGGCAACTGATGGGCTTTCTTGCGCCATGGTTTCTCGCTGGCCTGGCAGCGCTCGGCGTACCCGTATTCGTGCATCTGTTGCGCCGTCATGTCACCACACCGCGCCCGGTAAGCTCGCTCATGTTCTTTGAGCGCGGCACGCAGAGTTCGACGCAGCACCGGCGGCTCCGCTATCTGCTGTTGTTCGCCCTGCGCTCTGCCGTATTGCTGCTGCTCGTGCTTGCCTTTGCTAATCCGTTTGTGCGGCGCTCGACGGCCGATGCCAATGGACACACGCATCTGATCGTGCTCGACAACTCATTCAGCATGCGTGCAGGAACGAGCTTTGCCGACGCCAAACGGCAAGCTTTTGCAGCACTCGCAGCAAAGCCTCATAACGACAAAGCGCAGATCATAGCCCTTGGCGGACAACTCGAAATCCTCACGCAGCCTATCGCCGACGACGCCCGACTTCGCTCTGCGCTCGATAGCATCCAGCCAGGCGACGGTCATGCCAGCTTTGGCGAACTCGCACGAGCCGTCCGCTCCCTCGCAGAAACCGTGCATGGTCCAATCGATCTTCATCTCTTCAGCGACATGCAGCGCAGCGCGATGCCGGCCAGCTTCGCCGACGTGGTTCTGCCAGTTAATGCGAAGCTGTTTCTGCATCCTGTTGCGGAAGGAGCCCCGACGCCGAACTGGACAGTCGAAAGCGTGGAAGCTCCCTCTGCATTATCCGATCCCAAAGATCCCAGGCGCTCCCGCGTCCGTGCTGTCATTGCTGGCTTCCACACGCCTGCAACGGCCAAGACCGTATCGCTCGTCGTGAACGGAAAGGCGATAGCGACGAAGAAAATTGATGTACCGGCGAATGGCCATGCAACCGTCGACTTTGCGCCGCTCGATGTCGGATATGGCTTCAACCGCTGCACTGTAACCATTGACGGTGACGCGTTTCCCAACGACGACCAAAGCGTCTTCGCAGTGCGGAGGTCCGATCCGGAGCGGGTGCTCTTTGTTCATGCCGCTGGAGATACGCGCTCGTTCACTTACTTCAGCGCGGCGTTGGCAGCCGCAGCGCAAGGATCGTTTGTGCTGCAATCAATGTCGTCAGAGCAGACCGCCGATATCGATCCATCGCGGTTTGCCTTCGTAGTGCTGTCGGACGCCGTGGCTCTGCCATCGATCTTCGAACATACGCTGGCGCAATACGTCACCAAGGGCGGCAGCGTGCTGATTACCCTGGGCACGAACGCGCCACGCCGCTCGGCCATCCCATTATGGGGCGGCGAGGTGCGGGATACGCATAATTTTGCACGCAGCGGCGATCCGGCAGCCGTCGGCCAAGTCGACTTCAGTTTTCCAGCTCTTCAGCAGACGCAGCCTGGTCGAGACAACGGCGGCTGGGCCGATGTCAAAGTCTTTTATGCGGCGGAGGTGAATCCCGACCAGGCGCGTGTGGCGGCACGGCTCACCGGCGGCACGCCGCTCTTGCTGGAAAAACAGCTTGGCGAGGGCCGCATAATGCTCTTCGCTTCGGGGTTCGAAAACTTCACCAACGATCTGCCGTTGCATCCCGTCTTCGTTGCCTTCGTGGATCACACCGCCCGCTACCTGTCGGGTTCGGAGGGGCTGAGCGGGTCGAGAATCGTGGATTCGTTCGTCCAACTGCGCGCAACGGCTGCGCCCGTAGGAACAGTGGCAAATGTCGAAGTGATTGATCCGGATGGGCGTAGGCCGCTTTCGCTAAGCGAAGCCCGCGCCGCGCAAACCTTTCGCCTCGCCCGTGCGGGCTTCTATCAGGTCCGCTTCGCCAACGGGCGCAACGCGGTGATTGGAGTGAATCCCGACCGCCGCGAATCGGATCTGGAGCCGCTGTCCAAAGACGTGCAGCAGCTCTGGAGCGGAAACTCCGGCAACGGCGCTTCGCAGGATGGAACTGCTGTAGACCATCAAGAGAAATATCACCCCATATCACTCTGGTTCTACGTTATGCTGCTTGCATTGGCAGCCACAATTGCCGAAATGGCGGTTGCGAGCGGCTACATGGGCACGCAGCGGGAGGAAACATGAGCTACCGCGTTGAGCTCAATTCCTATATCGCGCAACTACAGAAAAGACTGCGGTTGGGAGCGTGGCTGCGCGGCGCAGCTATCTTTACCGGCACGGCGCTCGTGGTTACGGTGGCTCTGGTGCTGGTGCTCAACCAGCTAGCCTTCCCGGCCCAGGGTGTCACGCTTTCTCGTGTCGTCATTCTAGCCGTGCTCGCTGCCGCCGCAGTATTCGGGATCGCGTTGCCTATTAAGCGCTTGACTGAGGCTCAGTCAGTGCGTCATGCCGAAACGGCCAATCCCGAACTAGGTCATCGTTTGACAACCTTCCAGGAACGGGCCAGTCAGGGAAACAATCCGTTCCTCGAACTGTTGGCCGCAGACACTCTGGCCTATGCCCAGGATGCCGAGCCAGCAATACTCGTGCCAGATAAACATCTCTTCGCTCTTGGCGGCGCTGGTCTCGCCTGCCTCGCTGTCCTCGTTTGGATAATCGCTGCCGGACCCGGCTATCTCGGCTACGGAGCGTCGCTGCTCTGGGCCGGTCCTAAGAAGAACGCCGCTCCTCTGTACGTACTCTCCGTTGCCCCCGGCAACGTAACCGTGCGCCGTAACAGCGACCAGCTCGTCACTGCCAACATCACCGGCATGCAACCCGGCAAGGCGCAGATATTTGCGCGCTACCAAAGCGCCGCCGGATGGGAACCAGTCGCGATGCAGCGCACGCCCGGTTCTGGTTCAAACTCCGGCGCAACCTTTCAGTTCCTTTTCGCCGGATTGCCGGAAAACGTCGAGTACTACGTGGGAGCTGGACCGCTCGTTTCGCCGCACTATAAAGTCCGCGTGGTCGACCTGCCGTCCGTCAACGAGATTCACGTCACTTATCACTATCCTGCGTGGACCGGCATGAAACCCGTAACCGAAGAGCACTCCGGCGATCTGCGCGCCATCGAAGGTACCGACGCCACCATTCAGGTTGAGACAGACCATCCGTTGAAAGACGGGCAGTTCGTTTTGGATAACGGTCAGACGGTCCATCTAAGCGGAGGCCAAAACAATCTTTACCAAGGCTCCATTCATATGGAGAAAGACGGCGCCTATCATCTTGCCGCGATCGATGAAGGCCAGCCGGTCCGCCTCTCCGAAGACTACTTCATCGCCACGGATAAAGCCGCTCCGCCTGAAATCTCCATCGTCCGGCCCGGCGGCGATTACCGCGCCAGCCCCATTGAAGAGGTCACCATCGGCGTGAAAGGTACGGCCGAGTTCGGCCTGAAAGACATGCACCTGCATTACTCCGTCAACGGTGGTCCAGATCGCGAAATGAGTCTGTTGAAAACTCCAGACGCAAGAAGCGCGGACGGCTCCCACACGCTGCCGTTGGAGGATTTCAAGTTGGCTCCCGGCGATCTGGTCAGCCTCTACGCAACTGCCAGGGACGGTCACAGCGAGGCACGCACCGACATTTCTTTCATCCAGATCGATCCCTTCGAGCGCGAGTTTTCCCAGTCGCAGCAATCCGGCGGTGGAGCAGGCGGCAGCGGCGGCCAGAGCGGCGATCAGACTGAGATCTCCAAGCGCGAGAAAGAGTTGATTGCCGCCACATGGAAGCAACAGAACGACAAGACCGCAACCCCAACCAGCGCAGCAGCGCAGGGCGAGTTCCTTTCCCAGGCACAACAAAAGTTGCGCGATCAGGTCAACGCGCTTTCCGTTCGCATGCAGAGCCGCGACATCTCCGAAGCCAACCAGGAGTTCACTGATTTCGATCGGGACATGCGCGACGCGGCCGTCGCCATGGCGCCATCGGCGGAAAAACTGCAATCCATGCAATGGAAGGATGCGATTCCGCTCGAACAAAAGGCGCTCCAGGCGCTGCTGCGCGCCGAAGCCACCTTCCGCAAGATTCAGGTCGCCTTCGGTCAGCAAGGCGGCGGTGGTGGCGGAGGAGGCAATACCGGTCGCGACCTGGCGAGTCTCTTCGATCTGGAGTTAGATACGGCGAAGAATCAGTACGAAACTGCGCAGAGCGCCAACCCCGCCCAGCAGCACGAAAAGGATGTTGAAGACACGCTTGCCAAGCTCGATGCCTTAGCCAAACGGCAGGAAGACCTCGCCAACCGGCAGCAGAATCCGCAGCAATCCTTCCAGGAACGTTGGGAACAGGAGATGTTGCGCCGCGAAGCAGAGCAGCTGCAACGGCAAATGGAGCAACTCGCGCAAAATGGCCAGCAAAACTCGAATGGCTCGCAATCGGGCCAAGCGAGTTCGCAACGAAGCACATCCTCCGAGAGCCGTTCTGGCGGCCAATCCGGTGGCCAGGCCGATTCTGAAAACCAAACCAGCTCTTCCTCACCTCGTCAAGAATCTGGTGGCCAATCGTCTGGCTCTCAATCCTCCGATTCTTCGTCAAGCCAGTCCTCCGGCGCGTCATCCGATCAGCGCATCGAACAAGCGCTGAGCCGACTGCGGCAGGCAACGGATGCGATGAAGCGCAGTGGAGATCCCGGTAGCAATGCCAACGCGCAGCAAGCCGCCGAAAAACTGAATCAAGCCTCAAACCTCCTCGCAGGCACCCAGAAACAGCTCGCCTCGGGCAAGATGGACTCTTTGGCGCGCGAAGCCGAGCGGCTGAGGCAAGAGGAACGCGCCCAGGCCGGACAGATCGGCAAATTTGCCAATCAGCAAGACGCTCCCGACGTTACGGATTTGAACGCGATGCTGGCGCGCCGTCACGAGCTTACGCAACTTGCCCAGGATCGGCAAAAACTCTCCGATAGCCTCTCAAATTTGCAGAAGAATCTTCGCGAAACTGCACGGGAGATGGCCGCCAATCAGCCCGGTGTTGCGCAGGGCCTTCGCAATGCGCTTACTGAGATGGATAACTCCGATCTCGACAATCGCGTACAACGATCGGCCGACTGGTTGCGCCGTGGCATCGACCCCACCGCCAATGGAGCGGAAGACAAGGTCGCCCAGGGACTCGCGCAGTTGAGCCAACAAATTCAACAGGCACAGAAGGGAATGGGGCAAGCGAAACAAGGAGGAAAACAAGGTGCCGGGCAAGACAACGCCGAACTCGTCGATCAGGTTGAGCGGTTGCGGAATCAGATCGAATCTCACTTCGGAGCAATGCCCCCGTCGAAAGGGAATAACGGACAGCTTGGCCGGAACGGCCAACCGGGCACGGACGGGCAAGCTGGACAGAACGCACGAGGCCAGAGCGGCCGGCAATCCAACTTTGGCTCCGGCCAACCCGGCGGCAACCAGCAAACGAGATCCGGCGGCAACCAGCAAACGAGATCCGGCGGCAACGGCTCCCCAAGTAACCAGGAATCGGGCGCGCTGAGCGGAGAAGTTCGCTACGGCGGCGGCCAATCCGTTGACGGTACTGTGTGGAACAACATCAACACCGGCAACAATCGCTACGGTCATCCGCCGCAACATTCTGCGGCAACTGGCGCTTCCGGCAATCCTCAAGATGCCGAGGGGAACGATCAGTTCGCCATGCGTGAACTGAATCAACTACGCCAGATGGTCACAGCCGATCCGCAGGCTGCCAAAGACATAGCCGAGCTGACCCGGCAGATGCAACACCTTGATCCAAGCCGCTTTCCTGGGAATCCCGCAATGGTCGAGCAGATGCACCGCGAGATACTCTCCTCTTTGGACCGGATTGAGCTTAGGTTACAGCGCGAGGGCGTTTCGTCCGACATCCGTACAGGGAAGCCGGACTCCGTGCCAGTCGGTTATCAGGAATCGGTTGCCGAATACTATCGACAACTAAGCAAGAATCCATAGACGTTCCGCGCTCTACTCTTCGCGCAGCAGGATCATGGGATCGACCGCGAGTGCGTGCCGTGCCGGGATCCATGCAGCGACAAGGCCCACGACGAGCATCGTCAGGATGACTCCGCCGAGTACGACCGGGTCTTTCGGCGTGGCCTGGTAGACAATGTAGGACAGCACCCGGGTTGCGAGCACACCGAGGACCATGCCCGCCAGCGAGCCAATTGCGAGCAGGCGAAAAGCGCGTCCCAGCGCGGCATTTAACACATTGCGCTGATTCGCACCGAGCGCCACACGGATGCCCAACTCCCGCAGACGTTTGCTCACCGAGTACGACGCCATGCCGAAGATGCCGGTGATGGCGAGCATCGCACCCAGCAGGCCCAGCACACCCAGGGATACAGTGGCTACGCGGGCGGCGAACAGAGCGGAATCCAATTCACTGTTCCAGGTCTTGATCTCAAGCGGCAGTGCGGGATCGAGTTTACGCAGCGAACGCTGTAACGCGGCGGCGATCTCCTGCGCGTCGCGCTGCGATCGAACAATGATCCAGGTATTGTTGGAGGGCTGCTGCAGGAACGAGTAAAACATGGCCGGTTCAGGATCTTCCGTCAGGGTTTCGTACTTACCGTCTTCCACCACGCCCACGACTTCAACTCGCGTGCCACCCCAGACTTTGAAATGACCGCCTACGGCTTTATCGACCGTGCCAAGAACCTTGCGGGCAAATGTCCGATTGACGACAGCGACCATCGGTGCCTTGCTCTCATCGTGCAGTGTAAAGGTTCGCCCCGCCAGGATCGCAGTCCCGGCTGCGGTGAAATAATCCGGTGAGACATTGAACTGCTGCGCATCCGCGACGGAATTCGTGGGCCGGAAGTCCGTCGTGCTATCGGTGAAAACGGATGAGTCGTTGCCGCCGATACTCAGCGGCAGCCGGTCCGAATAGCCCACCGCAGTTACGCCAGGGATGGCCTCCGCGGCATCGAGCATGTGCCGCTGCATAAGAGGTCGTTGATCGCCGTCATAACCTGCCATGTGCAGATCGGTGTTGACCAGCAACGCTCCCTGCGGCTGGAAACCGTAATCGCTTCGTAGCGACCGCGCCAAGCCGCGCACCGCGACCAGTGATGCGGTGACCAGAACGGCGCAGATGGCGATCTGCAGGCTCAACAACACGTCACGCAGCGTGAAGCGGCGCAAGCTGCCCAACCCAGAAGAGCCTGAACGGATGACCTGCCAGGGATCGGCGCGCAGCACCTGCCGAACTGGAACCGAGCCGAACAGCAGGCCACTGAAGAGGGCGAGCAGCAGCGCCACGGCGTAGGTTCTTGCATCCGGATTGACCGGCACATTGATCGGTATGCCGGGGATTGGCCTCCATGTGCTCAACACGCGCAGAATGGCCACTGCTCCCACGATGCCGCACACTCCTCCGGCCAGGGATACGAGAAGCGCCTCCGTGAAAAGCTGGCGGAGGATGAGTTGGCGGCGGGCTCCAAGAGCCATGCGCAACGCGATCTCCCGCGAGCGATCAGCCGCGCGCGCGGCGAAGAGACTGCCGAGGTTGGCGCAGGCGGCCAGCAGGATGAGCGTCGCCAAGAGCATAAGACCAGCCATGAAGGCGCGCGCCGGGCGGCCGAGCGTATCTCCCACGAGCCCTGGCCGCGCCAGGGAGAACTTCAGGCCATCGTCGTCTTTCGGATACGATTTCGCCAGCGAGGCCGCAATAGTGTTCAAATCCGAGGTCGCCGCGCCAGGCGTCACCCCGGGCTTCAGATGGCCGATCACCCAGGTGAAGTGCGAGCCGCGCTCCTCCAGCGGGTCCCATCCGCCAATCTGTTGCAGATCCACCAGCGGCGCCCAGAGATCAGGCGCGAAGAAGAGTTCTGTACCTCGGAAATCGCGCGGCGCAACCCCCGCAATCGTGTACGGATGCTTGTTGATTTGAACGGTACGACCCACGGCGGCGGGATCGCTGTTGAAATGACTGTGCCAGTAGGCATAGCTCAGGACGATGTAGGGCACACTGTTCTTTCCATGCTCGTCGGAACTATGCAGGAAGCGGCCCAGATAAGGTTGGATGCCGAGGGAATCGAAATAATTGCCGCTCACCATGTAGGGCCAGACGACGGAGGGACTCCCGCTGCCGGTATCGAGCCCAACGCCACCGATAATGTCATAGGAGATCAGGGATTCGAAGCTGCGGTTCTGGTCGCGCAAGTCCAGGTAGTCGGGATACGCTTGCGAAGGAGCACTTCTCTCGCCGTAGGCCCGTTGCACCATGAACAGATTTTCCGGGTGTGGCACCCTGAGCGGGCGCAACACCAGCGCATTCAATACGCTGAAAACGATTGCATTGGCGCCAATGGCCAGCGCAAGCGTCAGCACTGCGGTCACAGCAAATCCGGGCGCCTTGAACAACTGACGCAAGGCAAGTCGTATATCGGCGTTCATACTCCCCCCTGATAGAAGACCAGGCGCGAGCATCGTCTTCTACTCGCGCTGGGGCTAACCTGGGATACGGGCGAACAAGAGCTATTGTTCCAAATATTCCATTGAATATTTGCCACGATGCGGGGGTGCGGATATAGGCGAGTATTCAGGTTTGGAGCGAGTCAGCGGCAATTCGGAAGCTGAGCAGGTTCCGGAACGGCGAGGCTTATCGCCGAAGTGGCTAGGCAAGTGCGAGCGGCACGGCCTGTTCCCAACGTCCCTGTGCCTTCAATATGAGCTCGATTACCTCACGCGCGGTGCCATGTCCGGGGAGCCGGCGGGTCGTAAAGTGGCAGACTGCGGCCAGCTCGGGAGCGCCACCGGCAACGCAAACCGCCAGTCCGGCCCGACGCGCCAGAGGAATGTCCGGCAAATCGTCGCCCATATAGGCGACCTCTTCTTCGGTCACGCCTGCCTTCTGCATGCACTCCTCAAAAGCCTCGGTCTTCTTCGCCTGTCCCAGGTATACAAAAGGGACTTTCAGTTCTTGCGCGCGCCTGGCCACGGCTGGGGAAGATCGGCCGGTGATGAATCCCGTCTGAATCCCCATGGTATGTGCAAGCGATAGTCCCTGCCCATCCTGCGCATTGAATACCTTCATCTCCGAGACAACCGGGTCTCCGGCGCCGTCCGCGGTCGTCGTCGAAATCAGACAGACGCCGCCATCGGTCAGCGTGCCATCCACGTCCATTAGGAAGAGTTTGATCTTACGGGCACGGGCCAATACGTCAGGCGAAGCCAGGGAAGCAAGGGCGAGGTTGGACATACAGCGATTTTAATGCAATGGCACGAGGGGCCAAAACGACTGAAGCGGGTGGTTCCTGCGCGGACCAACGGAATTGTGCCTCTCGAACAACCGCTCGGCTCTCTAATACTTGAGGACATTCGGATATGGGCGTTCGTGCAATTTCCCTGTTGGTGACAGGTTCTCTCGTATTGGGTGCGGTCATCTTTTCAACCGGCTATAAGCGCCGAGTTGTGCGAGCTGCCGCTTCAGACGAAGCAAAATCGTCGGCCAAGCCAGCAGGCCGGATGCCGCCCGATTTCGACAAGGAGGTGGCGAGAGTCGAGGCCGAAGTAGACCGGATCGAGGCAGATACTCTTGGCCATGCAGTAAGTACCACCCTCGATCGCCAGGGGCAGGTGCGGACTCTGGGCAAGTTGCTGCTCTTCGACAAGCATTTCTCTGTCCATCAGAACGAAGCGTGCAGTTTCTGTCACATGCCGGAAACGGGATTCACCGGGCCAATTCAGTCTCTGAATGAAACTACGGTATCGTATCCAGGGTCCGAGCGAACCCGGTTCAGCAATCGAAAGCCGCAGAGCTACATGTATGCTCCCTTCGCGCCCGTGCTCCACTTCAACGAACTGCAAGGCGATTTTGTCGGCGGCAATTTCTGGGATATGCGCGCCAGCGGCTATCGGTTGCAGAGTCCAAGCGCTGAACAAGCGCAGGGACCGCCTACGAATCCTGTTGAAATGGGATTACCGGATTCAGCCTGTATCGCCTTCCGTCTTTCCTCTGCTCCCTATCGCAAGCTCTTTGAGACGGTGTGGGGGATAGATTCGTTCCGCATTCAATGGCCTGAGAACGTCGAAAAAATCTGTTCAACTCCAGGACCGCCACCCGAGAACGATCAGTATCCTGTCCATCTCAGTGCGTCAGACCGGGCTCGGTCCGATCATGTCTATGACGGCTTCGCCCTGGCGATCTCCGCGTACGAATTCTCGCCGGAGGTAAGCCCGTTTACATCGAAGTATGACGCAGTGCAGGCAGGGAAAGATCAATTCACGGCCCAGGAAAAGCTGGGTTATGAACTGTTCCGGGGCAAAGCCAGATGTAATGAATGTCATCGCGACGGCGGCCCGGGAGAAGAGCCGCTGTTCACCGATTTCACTGCCAGTAACCTCGGTGTTCCGCGGAATTCCGCATTGCAGTACTACTACGAAGAAGCGCCCGACCAGCGCGGCTATAGCGCCAATCCTGACGGAACGGCATATGTCGATGCAGGAGTAGGACATTTTCTGCGCAAGCTGAAAAGCCTGAGTGGGCAACTGAATCCCGACTCCGGATGGATTCAGTTGGCGCCTAAGTTCGACGGCAAGTACCAGGTGCCCACACTTCGCAATGTGGATATGCGGCCAACTCCCGATTTTGTGAAGGCGTACATGCACAATGGCTACTTCAAGAACCTCAAGGATGTCATGCACTTCTACAACACGCGGGATGTTCTTCCCAGGTGCGGGCCCAACGATCCCGGAGAAAAAGTGACCTGCTGGCCCACGCCCGAAAATCCAACCAATATGAATAAGCGCCAGCTCGGCAACCTCAAGCTGACGAACGAGGAAGAAGATGCCGTTGTCGCTTTCATGAAGACGCTCACCGACGGTTACAAAATCCCAAGCCAGCGGGCCGCAAAATAGATTTGCGCGGCCCGCGTCGACGGCGCATACTCACCGTTGAACTCAGTTTTGATCGGTACCTAAGCGCCGCCAGAAGGCAACTCTTAGAATATGGGTGTGTGGAATGAGCGGCGTTTGAGGCGTGCTTATCAAGTGGCGTTAGGCTTCGCTGTTCTGAGCGGGCTTGCGCCGTGCCGGCAAATCCATGCCACTCAAACGACGGCTCAATACTCGGTAACCGCATGGGGGCACAAAGACGGACTCCCCTCGACCTTCATTTATGCAGTTGCGCAGACCCCCGACGGCTTCCTCTGGCTTGGTACAGCCGACGGCCTGGTGCGCTTCGACGGAGTGCAATTCACGCAGTGGCGCTCGGTCAGACCGAATGGCCAGCCGCTTGGACGTGTGACAACCCTGAATCTCCTCCGCACGGGAGACCTGCTTCTGGGGACGGGTAGCGGCCTGCTCGGAAAGATGCGGAACGGCGATCTTCAAACCAGCCCGCTGCGTTCCTACGTGGAATCGATTCAGGAGGCGCAAGACGGTTCTCTCTGGGTAGCGACCAGCAAAGCCCTCTGGCATCTCGATGCAACGACTCTCCAGTCTCTGCGGCCACCTCTTGATCTGCCGATGGGCTGGCTCTCCGGACCACAGCAGGACCGCGACGGCAGCGAATGGATCACCACCGGCAAGGGAGTATTTCACGTTGACTTGCAAGGCCGGATGATCCAATTCCCGGCCCAATCCCCAGCCCCATCCCCGACTCTCCGATCATGGCTCTTGCATACTCCGGATGGTCGCCTCGAATTGCTCGACGAACACGGCAGCTTGCAGTCGCCGGGGAGCGGGAAGACGATCTGGCAGTCAAAAGCACCTCTTCCCAAACCGTCCACGATCTCGGGAGCGACTGTTGACAGCGACGGAAACGTATGGATCGCCCTGCTGGGGAGCGGCGTCCTTCGCCTCACGCCTGCAGATGGACACGCATCCGAGGAGCGATTTACGCGCGGTGAGGGACTCTCCAGTGATTTCGTGCGATTTCTCTTTGAAGACCGAGAACACAATCTCTGGGCGGCGACCGAAAACGGTCTCGATCGGCTGCGGCGAAACGGTATCCTTTCGCTAACCCGTCGCGAAGGCTTGCTCAGCGACACCGTCACCTCAATCGCCGCGGGGAGAGATAACTCCGTCTGGCTTGGCACTTCAGAAGGCCTTGAGCAAATAGTCGGCGAGCAACATGCCGTCTATCTGCGAGGAACACGAATTCTCTCCCTGCTGATGGGCCGGGATCAGAGACTATGGATAGGAACCAGAGGTGGGCTCATGCAGTGGACAGATGGGCGCATCGCGTCCCTGCGCCAGGATGCGAACTTCCTTGCGGTTACGGAGCTCGCCGAAGATTCAACTGGAACGCTTTGGCTCTATGACACCGATAAAGGACTCTTCTACCAAAAGCCCAGCCAGCCTGCTGCGCCAGTTACAGACAGCTCCCTTGTCCGGCAGACGATCACAGCCATGTACAGTAGTCGCGATGGCGTGATCTGGTTCGGCCTGGAGAACGGCGGCATCGTCAACTATCGGGATGGTAAATTCCACGCATATTCGCCGCAGGACGGTTTGTCGGGGGGCGAAGTTCGCGGACTATCCGAAGGGGCCGCAGGAGAGCTCTGGGCGGCCACGGAACGCGGCCTGTGCTTCTCTAACGGCGAACACTTCGAGTGCAGGAATACAAAGAGCGGTTTGCCCGGCGACCGGCTGCTATGGGCGATCCCTGACGTCGGCGGAAATATCTGGCTTGGATATAACTTCGGCGTCGCGCGCCTCGATGCGCGGGAACTCCGTAACAACGCGTCTTCAAGCACCGAAGGGATTCAGGGCAAGCTCTTTGACGATGGAGATGGAATCGAGAACAGCCCCGATCGGGAAGGCAACGCTCCAGCTGTCCTTGCGCCGGATGGTCGTCTCTGGCTGACAACCTCGCAGGGTATCGCTGTCGTCGACCCGGCACACCTGCGAACAAACCCGATCCCTCCACCAATTCAAATCCTGGGACTCGAAGCCGACGGGCAGCAGGTCGATCTCTCGCGGGCAATCAGATTGCAGCCGCTTACGCACAGCATTCAAATTTCGTTCACTGGACTATGCATGTCCGATCCGCGAAAGGTGCGCTTTCGATACCGGCTCGTGGGCTTCGACCGGGAATGGCACGACGGCGGATCGCGGCGCGAGGCATCTTACACAAACCTGCCTCCGCGTCGCTATATGTTTCGCGTCCTGGCGGCAAACAGTGACGGCGTGTGGAATGATACCGGAGCCACACTGGACTTCATCCTTGCTCCCGCGTACTTTCAAACCCTCTGGTTCGGACTGCTATGCGCAGCCGTCGTACTCGCCTGCGTGCTCATTATTTTCAGAGTCCGGTTGAGAACAGCGCAGCGGATGATGAAATTGCGGTATGAGGAACGTGTCGAAGAACGCACCCGCATTGCGCAGGAACTTCACGACCATCTCCTTCAGGAGATGGTGGGCATCGGAATGCAATTGGAGGTTGCACACGACCTCATACAAGAAGACACGGGCGCGAAGAAACCGCTTCAGCGAGCCCTGTTTCTTTCGCGTTCCGCAATCGCAAGCGGACGGCTCACCCTCCAGTCCCTGCGCGATCGCACGATTACCGGACCGACGCTTCTGGAGGCGCTGAGAAGAACCGCGGAAGCGTATCCGGACAAGGACCGGATACCCGTGCGATATCTCATGGAAGGAAACGAACGGCCATTGTGTCCTGAAATTGCCGAGGATTTAAGTGAGATAGGACAGGAAGCATTGCGCAATGCGTTGAAGCATGCAGGCGAAGCAGCGATTACGGTGCGCCTCCATTTTGGCCGGGCATCTCTCGATTTGAGTGTTCACGACGAGGGACCGGGCGTTGACGAGACAGTGTTGCGAGCGGGAGCACCGGGCCACTATGGACTTGTCGGTATGCGCGAACGCGCAGCCCGCATAAGAGCTGAGTTTATGATACAAAGTGCGCCGCGAAGCGGAACAACGGTGCTCATCTCGGTTCCAGGAATCCGAGCGTATCAAAAGGACTCGGCTGGCGAAGCGGACAATCGCTCTGGATGGCGATTGTGGGAACCTTTTCGTTTGCGACCGCGAGAGGAGAAAGAGAAGTGAGTTCGACGAAGAAAATCCGAATCCTATGCGTGGACGACCATCCTATCGTTCGCGAAGGCCTTGCGAGCATCATTGCCTTGCAGCCTGACATGGAACTGGCTGGCGAGGCCGAATCCGGAGCCGAGGCCCTGCATCTCCTTCGCGCCTTGGCCATCGATATCGCTCTCGTGGACCTGCGGCTCAAGGATATGAGCGGACACGAACTCACTCGCCAGATCCTCGCGCATGAGTCCGGCCGTCAGGTCATCGTTCTGACCTCATACGAAGGAGACGCCGACATCCAGCGCGCCTTTGCAGCTGGTGCGCGAGGCTACGTTGTGAAAGGAACAGGACGTGACGAATTGCTCGCTGCCATTCGTACAGTGCATGCCGGACGGCGGCATATTCCAGGTTCTGTAGCGGAGAAGATTGCGGAACATCTGGGCTCCGAGAAGCTCACCGATCGGGAGCTGCAAGTGCTCGCTGAAATTGCCGCTGGCAAACGGAACAAAGAGGTCGGCGCCGCGCTTGGAATTGCTGAAGACACCGTGAAGATGCATGTGAAGAACATACTTGAGAAGCTCGAGGTCAACGATCGAACGGAAGCCGTCACCGTGGCGCTGCGACGAGGCATTCTTCATCTTTAATTCGGAATACACCCGAAAGAGTTAGTGCATACCTGCCTAGTCTCGCGTTTCGTACTCTCACGAATATCCATAGTCTGAATTCAGGCACTGGGACTGGTTCTCTTCAATCACACATTCCCACCCTCCCGCAAGTGCCTGAGCCTTCTATGTGGATTGTCAGAATTGCACTTTCGCGGCCCTACACGTTTATCGTCCTGGCGCTCGTGCTGTTTCTCTTCGCACCAGTGATGTTGATGCGTACGCCGGTCGATATCTTCCCGGAGATCAACATTCCGGTCGTGAGCATCATCTGGACCTACAGCGGGCTTGCGCCCAGCGAAATGGGCGACCGCATCACGTCTGTTTATGAGCGGGCCCTCACCACGACCGTCGACAACATCGAGCACATCGAATCACAGTCGCTCTATGGCGTTGCGGTTGTTAAGGTCTACCTGCAGCCCGGCGCCAATGTGGATGGCGCCATCGCCGAAGTGATCGCCGAAGCGCAGGCCACAATGAAGCAGTTGCCGCCCGGTATTCAGCCGCCTCTGGTGATTCGCTACAGCGCTTCGACCGTTCCGATTTTGCAGATAGGCTTGAGCGGAAAAAACCTCAGCGAACAACAACTGAATGATTACGCCACCAACTTCATCCGTCCGCAACTCGCCACCATTCCCGGAGCCGCTGTGCCGATTCCTTACGGCGGCAAGGTGCGGCAAATCATGGTGGATATTGATTCGCAGAAGCTGCTCTCCACCGGCCTTTCACCGCAGGACATTGTCTCCGCGGTAAATGCTCAGAACATCGTATTGCCCACCGGCACCGCCAAGATCGGAGCGCGGGAATATAACGTCGGATTGAATGGGACTCCCGAGACGATTCAACAACTAAACGACATCCCGGTGAAGACCGTAAGCAGCGCCACGATTCATCTGGGTGACATTGCCCACGTGCACGATGGCTTCGCGGTCCAAACCAACATCGTGAATCAGGATGGACACCGGGGCGTGTTGCTCACGGTGCTCAAGTCCGGCAATGCGTCGACGCTTTCCGTAGTCTCCGCGATACGCGCGGCGCTGCCCAAGATTGCAACCACTCTTCCGCCTGAGCTGGTGATGCGGCCGCTTTTCGACCAGTCGATCTTTGTGAAGGCATCGCTCAATGGAGTCATTCGTGAGGGAACGATTGCCGCTGCGCTTACTTCAATCCTGATTCTCGTCTTTCTCGGCAGTTGGCGTGCAACGCTGATCATCTGCGTTTCCATCCCGCTCTCTATCCTCACGTCGCTGCTGGTGCTGAGCCTCACCGGCCAGACCATCAACATCATGACACTGGGCGGCCTCGCGCTAGCAGTCGGAATTCTCGTGGACGATGCGACAGTCGAAATCGAAAACGCCGAGCGTCAACTAGCTGCGGGCAAGCCGCTGGAACAGGCGATCCTCGACAGCGCGCAGGAAATCGCCGTGCCTGCCTTCGTTTCAACCCTGTGCATCTGCATCGTCTTTGTGCCGATGTTCCTTCTTCACGGTGTTCCGCGGTATCTGTTCGTCCCCTTGGCCGAAGCAGTGATCTTCGCGCTGTTGGCTTCGTATTTCTTTTCGCGCACCATCGTGCCCACACTGGTGAAATTCCTGATGCGCGCCGAAGTTGAGCATCGCAAGAACGCGAATGCTGCGAATGCGGGATGGTTTGCGCGCCTTCATCAGCGATTCGAGCATGCGTTTGAGCGGCTGCAGGGGAGATATGAGAATGTTCTTCAAGCTTGCATCGCCAACAGAAAACTCTTTGCAAGCGGATTCCTGGGCTTCTGTCTTCTCAGCCTGCTGCTTGCACCGTTTCTGGGAAGAGACTTTTTCCCCGAAGTGGATTCGGGCCAATTCCGCTTGCACGTTCGTGCTCAGACCGGAACACGCATTGAAGAGACGGCTCGCCTGGTCGATCAGGTGGAGCGCACCATTCGCAAGACCATTCCCTCCTCGGAGCTTGGAGGGCTTCTCGATAACATCGGGCTTCCGGTGAGCGGTATCAATCTTTCGTACAGCAACGGCGGCACCATCGGCAACGCGGACGCCGAGGTACTTGGATCATTGCAGCCGAAGCATCAACCGACGGCCGATTACGTCTCGCAATTGCGCACTGAGCTGTCGAACAAGTTTCCTGGAACGACGTTCTTCTTCGAGCCGGCGGATATTGTCTGCCAGACGTTGAACGTTGGAGTGCCTGCGCCCATCGATATTCAGATTGTGGGCAAGGATCTTGTCGCCAACATGGAAGTCGCAAAGCAGATCGCCGCGCAGATACGGCATATTCCCGGAGCCGTCGACGTGTACATCGGCCAGCAGTTCGACGAACCTCGCCTGCAGTTCAACGTAGATCGAGTACGCGCGCAGCAGATGGGTTTAACCGAATCGGACGTCGCCAACAGCATGCTGGTATCGCTGAGTTCCAGCTTGCAGACAAGTCCGAATCTCTGGCTCAATCCGAAGAACGGCGTCTCCTACTTTCTGGTCGTGCAAACGCCACAGTACAAGATCAATTCGCTCGATGCCGTGCGCACAATTCCCATCAGCGCGCCTTCATCTGCTGCTCTTGCAACCAACAGCTCAGGAACTGGCATGCCCGGAACCGGCGCGCCTCAGCTTCTTGAAAATCTGAGCTCGATGCATCCTACGGAAGAGGCAGCGGACGTCAGTCACTACAACGTTCAGCCGGTGATCGATGTCTTCGCCACCGCGCAGGGCCGCGATCTTGGTTCAGTCGCAAGCGACGTTGCAAAGATTACGCAGCGAGCGGAGAAGACTCTGCCGCGAGGCAGTCACCTCGTCACACGCGGTCAGGTCGAAACCATGCAGTCTTCTTTCGTCGGGCTTCTCGGCGGCCTTGCTTTTGCAATCGCGCTGGCCTATCTGCTCCTCGTAGTCAACTTCCAGTCCTGGAGCGAGGCTTTCATCATCATCACAGCATTACCCGGTGCGCTGTCCGGTATCTGCTGGATGCTGTTCTTGACGCGCACTCCGCTCAGCGTTCCCGCACTGATGGGGGCAATTATGAGTGTTGGCGTGGCGACAGCTAACAGCATTCTGGTCATCAGCTTTGCCAACCAACGCTTCAGTGAGACGAAGGACGCATTCCGTTCGGCCGTCGAAGCCGGCGCAACACGGCTGCGTCCCGTAATGATGACCGCAACTGCGATGATGATCGGCATGGTGCCGATGGCGCTGGGCATGGGAGAAGGCGGAGAACAGAATGCGCCGCTTGGACGCGCCGTAATTGGCGGCCTGCTTCTAGCGACAGTGGCCACGCTCTTCTTCGTGCCGACCGTCTTTGCGTTAATTCGGCAGAAGAAAAATGCAGATGGGCCCGGCACTCCATCCTCCGCCTTGCATCCGGAAGGGGCCGGCGAATTGGCCCTGGGTTGCCAGTGCGAGCTTCGGACGAACGGGCATGCGACAGGATTTCTGGGGCGGATGATTCACCTTGTCGAACGCGTGATGCGGAAACACCGCTAATTTTGGGAGGAAGCAAATGAACCAGCGATCGAATCAACCAACAAAGAGAGTCCAGGCTTCCGGCCGTAGGAAACTGCTTTGGTTTCTCGTTCTTCCAGCGGTGCTCTGCGTAGGCGGACTGGTGACTGTAGCGGCCCGCATGCAAACCGAAAAGGTTCTCGCAACGCAAACACAGGCTTCCGCTGCAGAGCCGGTTGCCGTTTTCCATGCCGCGCCCGGTGACGCGAGCCAAGACCTTGTCCTGCCGGCCATGCTTCAGGCCTTCGATGAATCACCGGTCTACGCTCGCGTCAACGGATACGTAGCGAAGTGGTACACGGACATCGGCCAGCATGTGCAAGCAGGTCAGGTTCTTGCCACCATCGATGCACCACAGGTCGACCAGCAGTTGGTGCAGGCCCGCGAAACGCTCAACCAGGCGCGAGCCACTCTTTCACTGGCAGACACCACCACAAAGCGCTACCAGGATCTGATCGTAAGCAACTCCGTCTCGCAGCAGGAACTCGATCAGAACCTGCAAAACCAGGCGGTGCAGCGAGCCAGCGTACAGTCCGCGACCGCGCAGGTTGCGTGGCTCGAGCAGGAGCAGCGCTACGAGAAGATCATTGCTCCGTTTGACGGCGTGATCACCGAGCGGCGCACGGACATCGGCGATCTCGTAAACGCCGGCAACGGCGGCCTGGGCACTGAGCTCTTTCGGGTTTCGAGAATCGGCATGATGCGTATCTTCGTGTCCGTGCCCGAGGCGTACAGTGAACAGATTCAAAATGGTATGAAGGTGAATGTCGGGCTCACGGCTCTTCCCGGTCAGATGTTTGCAGGAAGCGTCACTCGCAGCGATCACGCCATCAATCTCCAGTCGCGAACGTTGTTGGTCGAAGTCGACGTGCCCAACCCAACGGGCAAGCTGATGCCCGGTGCGTATGCGGAAGTACATTTCGCGCTGCATTCCCCGGTCCGTCCACTCGTCGTACCTTCAGGCTCGATTCTCTTCCAGTCAGCCGGTCCGCAGGTAGCCGTTGTCAACAGCAAACAACAGATCGAACTGCACAAGGTGGTGCTGGGTAAGGATCTTGGCGGAACGATGGAGATCACCAGCGGAATTACGCAGCAGGACCAGCTCGTCGCCAATCCGCCTGACTTTCTTGTCGATGGCATGCATGCATCGATACAGCACAGCGATAATGCTCAGGCGAAGTGAGGATTCTGATGTCGAATGTGCAACGCGTAACCAAAGTTCACTGTCTTCTCGCAACCGCCTGCATTAGCATGCTGGCCGGCTGCACCGTGGGACCAAACTACCATAAGCCTGCTGTCGCAACTGCCCCGGCGTTTGAAGAGCCGCATGTCGAGGCCTCTGCGCAGGCCCAATCAGACATCGCGTGGTCGAACTGGTGGACCGTCTTCAGCGATCCGGTTCTCAACAACCTGGAAGATCAGGCCGCCGACGCGAACCGCGACATCAAGATCGCGGTCGCGCAGGTTGACGAGTCAGGCGCGATGGCGCGTGTGGCGCACTCCTATCAACTTCCAACCATCGGCGCAGATCCATCGATCTCACGCACACGAGAGGCGCAGTATCGCCCCAACAACGGCAATACATACGGCTTGGCCTCCACGTACAACGACCTTTTATTGCCCCTCACACTGAGTTACGAAATCGATGCGTGGGGTAAGATCCGGCGCATGGTTCAATCCGCAAATGCCATGAAGCAAGCCTCGGATGCAGACTTGCGATTTGTCCAGCTTTCGGTGAGTGCCTCCGTGGCCGTCGATTACTACAGCCTGCGCCAGACGGATGCACAGTTGGCGATCTTCGATGAGACAGTGAATGCGCTGCAGCAGGGCTACCAGATCGTCGACAACCAGTTTCAGCACGGACTCGTGAGTGAACTCGACGTGAAACAGGCGGAGACACTGCTCAATCAGGTGCGCAGCCAGAGAGATGCGCTGCACATCCAACGAGATCAACTCGAACACGCAATCGCTGAACTGCTGGGCCGCACGCCGGAAGGGTTCCACATTGCCGTCGACACAAGACTGCAGGCTCCCCCCACCATTCCCGCTGGAGTTCCTTCGCAGTTACTCGAACGCCGTCCGGATATCGTCGCGTCCGAGCGATCCATGGCCTCCGCCAGCGCACAGATCGGAGTGGCGAAAGCAGCCTATTTCCCGCAACTATCGCTCACCGGTTTCGCAGGATATGAAAGCGCCAATCCCGGCGCAATCCTGGATTGGCAGAACACCATCGCCTCCCTCGGAGCCGGCGTGGTCGCACCTATCTTTACAGGAGGCCGCATTCGCGCCAAGGTGGACAATGCGCGCGCCGCTTATCAGGTCTCGGTTTCGCAATATGAAAAGACGGTGCTGACTGCATATCAGCAGGTCGAAGATCAACTCGCGGCCCTCCGTTTTCTCGCCAATCAGGAGCATGACTCTGCAAGCGCTGTGGCCAGCGCCCGCGACCAGCAAAGGATCTCATTGAACCGCTACAATGCCGGGCTCGTGAGCTACTTGAATGTCATCTATGCGGAACAAACGTTACTCGACAACGAGCAGTTGGAAGCCCAGGTCAGCGGACAGAGACTTATTGCCACCGTCGTACTTGTCAAGGCGCTTGGCGGAGGCTGGGAGGGGAGGCCATCAGGGCAGGTTAGTTCCCATCTTGATGCCACCCAGACGACTCCAGCCATCAGCGATGCAAAAGCCCGCTAGCTCAAGGGCTGTCCCAAACGATAGAGCCGGCCAATCGTCATCATTGGCCGGCCAGATAAATCCGCAACCTAAACCGTCACGTAGCTATATCCCCCCTCGCATTGCAGCAGAGCGATCGCAGATACCATCGACGCAACGACCAGGACGCCAGGAACCGCATGCGCCAGCATGTCATGTACGATCGTTTCCGGGTCTTCAGAGAGACTGTAATGTTTGATCAGTTGCCGCACCTGCTCCTCTAATGCCGTGTGGCAACTTAGAAAGCGTACACCGCGCCGCTTCAGTCCCTCCATGCTCGCATCCTGCAGGGGAGAGGCTTCGTCGCTCGGGTCCATTCCCGATGTAATCCGAGCGGCGTCTCCCGTGAACTTGCTGAAATAATACGGATTTTTCACCGAAGGCTCGCCAGTGCGAGGATCATTGATCTTCAGCCATGCGCCAATCTTGTATTTTTCCCAGACATAGTCGTCATAGCAAAGGAGATTGGCTTGTCCATGCATGCCGCAAATGATTTTGATTTGATCCACTGGCACACCAAACCCGTAATGAAGCCCATTCAAGGAATTCTTCACCTTAGCGAGCGACGCTCCATCTTCAACGCGCGTGATGTCGAAGAGCTGCTTCACTCTTGCCTTTTCATGCAACAGTTCTTCAAAGGAAGCGAGCTTCCATTGCGAAGTACTCCATACGATCTGTGCTTGCGCCGGTTGGTTCAGATCTAAAGCCATTCCGAAAGCTGCCATCCCGGCAAATGCTTTCGACGCAAAACTGCGACGGGTTAAATCACTCATACTTATCCTTCATTTCACCTTAGTTGGAATATCTTCATCGAGGAATCTGCTGAACCTTTTGCTGGCGTAACTTCACGCCGGGCGCCAGGAGAATCTCCCGTGCCCCGCACGAGCCGGCGAGCGAACTCCATCGAACGACGAAAGCTTTACGCGCAGGGCTCAACAGTCAAGTTTCCGAATCTGTTGCAGGCTGTTCCGCGGAACGGCTCAAATTAACTCTCAAAGATTCGATGCTCCTATGTGACCGATCGTCTCAGCGGATCTGCCGGAACCGAGCCGGAACCTGAGCGTCGAAGTGCGAATGGGCTCCAGACCGACAGGTGCGGCGGAAAGCGAGGATGCTTGCAAGAACGATTGTGCAACTTAGCAGGAGCCGGATATAGTGATCCTCACAAGAAAGCAGGCTGGTTCACGTCGACCGGGAGCACATCTCTATTGCGTGTTTCAGCCTGTCAGGAAATTGTCCCGCCGCAACGCGCGCAGAGATCAGGCTAAGTGGCGCTCGGTTGATTTGTTGTCGAAATGAAAAGAAAAGACTTATGTCTATTGGATAGTCTTTTGGCCGCTTTTCGAGTGTCTGCTAACACAGCTTTGGCGCGACGGTGAAGACGCTGGCAAGAATGAAGGATATTGACAACTAGCGAATAAGCATATGAGCCCGCCCTCCTCCTCCGAAATCACCCTACTGCTGCACGCTTGGCGCAGAGGGGATCAGCTTGCGCTTGAGCAACTCACGGATATCGTCTACCACGAGCTTCATCGCATGGCGCAGCGTTACATGGCGCGGGAGAAAGATGGGCACACCCTCCAGGCCACAGCCTTGATCGGAGAAGTCTATCTGAGGCTGATCAAGGCGGGCGAAGTGGATTGGCATGATCGGGCGCATTTCTTTGCCGTCTGCGCGCAGCTTATGCGCCGTATCCTCACTGATTTTGCGCGCGCACGCGGGTATCAGAAGCGCGGCGCGGGCGCGCAGCACATTCCTCTGGACGAAGCGATGGTCATCTCGGCGGAACCGGACCTCGATCTCGTCGCGCTGGAGGATGCGCTGACGCGTCTGGGCGAGACAGACCTACGGAAGAGTAAGGTCGTCGAGCTGCGCTTCTTTGGTGGTCTTACAATCGAGCAGACCGCGGAAGTATTGCAGATTTCCGCTGAAACAGTTGTGAGAGATTGGAGCGTGGCTCGCGCGTGGCTGTTGCGGGAATTGGATGGAGAAGCACATAGAGGCACGAACGGGAGTGCAAGTCATGGAGCGTGATCGCTGGCAACGAATCGAGCGGATTTATCACGAGGCAATGCAGCGGGAACCCGCCGAGCGCGGCTCTCTGCTTGAGGTTGCCTGCGCCGAGGATGAGGACCTGCGCTCCGAGGTCGAGTCGCTGATTCGGTACGGCGAGCGACCGTCGAATTTCCTCGAAAAGCCTGCTATGGAATTTATGGCGCACGTACTCGCCGAAGATCTTCGAGCCATCGAGAACAGCGCGTCCGACACAATGATCGGCACGCGCATTGCGCAATATCGCATTATCGGCAAGTTGGGCGAAGGCGGAATGGGGGATGTCTATAGGGCTGTCCGGGCCGATGACCAATTCGAAATGCAGGTCGCGATCAAGCTTGTGCGTCAGGGACTGGACAGGAAATCCGTAGAAGCACGCTTCCTGAGAGAGCGCCAGATTCTCGCCGGATTTGAACACGAAAACATAGCGCGACTGCTCGACGGAGGCACTACCGAAGAAGGCCATCCCTACTTTGTGATGGAACTGGTGGAAGGGAAGCCGATCGACGAATATTGCGACTCAGCAAAACTGGGAACGACAGCGAGACTTGACCTCTTTCGCAGCGTTTGCTCCGCGGTGCAATATGCGCATCAGCGGCTGGTAGTGCACCGAGATATCAAGCCAAGCAATATTCTCGTAACGGCGGACGGTGTTCCGAAGCTGCTCGACTTTGGCATCGCCACAATTCTGAGTCACGATGCGACCTATCCTGAGCTGGAGCGGACCGACACCGCTCTGCGCATCATGACCCCGCAGTACGCGAGCCCGGAACAGCTTCACGGCCAGCTCATCACGACGGCAACGGATGTCTATTCTCTCGGAGTCGTTTTATATAAGCTGTTGACGGGGCGAATGCCCTATCGTCTTGACAGCAACTCTCCATACGATCTGGCGCACGCAATCTGCGAGACAGCTCCGGAAAAGCCGAGCAGTGCGATCATCCGTCCCGGTCAGATTACCGGTCGGTCCGGTTCAGGCAGTACCAGCCCAACGCAGCAGACTAGGGTGGAGCTTGTCAGCAGTTGCCGGAGTTCCACGCCAAAAAGACTGCGGCGCATTTTATCCGGAGACCTTGACCAGATCATTCTCAAGGCGCTGCGCAAGGAGCCGGAGCGTCGCTATGCTTCGGCGCGGGAGTTCGCCGAGGATTTGCGTTCTTACCTGCGCGGCTTGCCGGTCACAGCCCGGCGTGGCACTTTTACCTATCTATCTCTCAAGTTCGCCATTCGCCACAATCTGGTCCTCGCGGCGACGGCGATTTTTCTTCTTGTAGGAATGATCGGCGTCGCGGTGATTGTGCGCGAAGCACGGGTGGCACGCATGCAAGAGGCTCGCGCCGAGCGCCGCTTCAATGATCTGCGCAGCCTCGCAAATTCGCTGCTATTCGAGATTCACGACAGCATCGCTGATTTGCCTGGATCGACCGCTGCGCGCAAGCTGCTTGTCGACCGTGCCTTGGTTTATTTGGACAGCCTCTCGCAGGAATCCGCTGAGGCACCGGGTTTGCAGCGTGAGCTGGCGACGGCCTATGAGAGAGTTGGGGATGTCCAGGGCAACCCTTACTTCGCTAACCTGGGCGACACCGCGGGCGCGATTGAAAGCTATCGCAAAGCTCTCAAAATCCGGCTTACACTTGCGGATGACAAGCGCGGATATTTCGAAGACCGGTCAGCGCTGGTGGGGGCGTATCTGCGGCTTGGGTTGGGCTTGGAAGCAGTCAGCGATTTTGCTGCATCCCTGGATGTGCTGCAAAAGGCCTATGCCATCGCTGAAGCACTAACGGAGGAGCGGCCAAACGATGTAGAGGCTCAGGAAAGCCTTGCAGGAGTGTGCTTCCATCTCGCAGGCACTTTGGCGGATTTGGGAAATATGAGGGCTTCACTGGATTACTATCGCAAATCGGCCGCAATTCGAGAGGCAATCAAGTCTGGCTCACCTGAATTCCTGCAGCAGATGGAGACGAGGCTTGCGGGCGTGTACGGCTATATGGCCGGGGATCTCGCTTCGAAGGGAGATCTGGATGGTGCGGTCGCTCTCGAGCACAAGGCTCACGATATACTTGCGCGCCTGGCCGCCTCAAATCCGAAAAGCGCCAGGCTGCAGCAGTTTTTGTTGGAGAGCGAGTATTGGAACGGAGTCTACCTGGCGCAAAAGGGATTACAGCGTCAGGCTTTGCCATACTTTCGCACAGCGCTTGCAGGCTATTTGAAACTGACCAAGGCCGACACGCACGACGTTCTTGCGTTGCGCTACGCTGGCAAGTGCTATATGGGCGTCGGCTCGGCTCTCGTCACCTTGGGCGCGCCTGAGCAGGGAATTCAGAGTGCGCGCAAAGCGGTGCAGATCTTTGACACTTTGGCTGCCGGGGACAAGGCTGATAATTTTTTCAAACCGGTCGATCTTGCTTATGCCCGCTCTACGCTGGCGGACACGTACGAGCATCTTGCCTTGACTTCGAGGATTTCCGGAGCTCTAAAGAACAAGTATTGGAGTGAGGCGCGGTCGTGGTATCAGGAAAGCCTTGATACATGGCTTCAACTCGAAAGGAAGGCGCCACTGGGAAACGCCGATGCCGCGCAGCCACACAGGATACAACACGAGATCGCGATCTGCAACGCTGCTCTCGCCAAGCCTTGGAGTATGCTGCCGTAGTCCCCGCCTGCGGGTTCGTGGCGGCTCCATTTGAGCATCGTCGCACAGGTTTGCATCATCCAACGGAACGAAGTAGCCGGCCAGCAATGATCTGGCCTTGCAGTGAATTTCATAGGAGAAGTTTGGATGGATTATGTAAATCTCGGAACGACCGGGGCGAAGGTTTCGCGCCTTTGTCTGGGTATGATGACCTACGGCACGAGTCAATGGCGCGAGTGGGTGCTGAATGAGGAAGCCTCGAAGCCGCTGATTCGACAGGCAGTGGAGGCGGGCATCAACTTTTTCGATACCGCTGATATGTACTCTCTTGGCGTGAGTGAAGAAGTCACCGGACGCGCTCTTAAGGAATTCGCCGGGTCGCGCGATAACGTCGTAATTGCCACTAAGGTCTTCAATGCGATGTCCGATGCGCCGAACGACCGGGGACTCTCGCGCAAGCACATCATGGCCTCTATCGACAAGAGTTTGAAGCGCCTTGGTGTGGATTACGTGGACCTGTATCAGATTCATCGCTTCGATTCGCAAACGCCGATCGAGGAGACGGTAGAGGCGCTGAACGACGTAGTGCGAGCCGGGAAGGCTCTGTATCTCGGCGCGTCGTCTATGTACGCATGGCAGTTTCTGAAGATGATCCAGACGCAGCGGGAGCATGGCTTCGCACGTTTTGTCACCATGCAGAATCACTACAACCTCGTCTATCGCGAAGAGGAGCGCGAGATGATTCCACTGTGCCTCTCGGAAGGGATTGGGCTCATCCCCTGGAGTCCGCTCGCTCGTGGCTTTCTCGCAGGCAATCGCAAGGCGAATGAAGACAAGAAGCAGAGCGAGACAACGCGTGCCAGAACAGACGAGTACGCTCACAGCCTTTACTACCGAGCATCGGACTTTACAGTGGTCGATCGCCTCACTGAGATCGCGCAGGTGCGCGGCGTCAAGAATGCACAGGTAGCCTTGGCGTGGATACTCTCACGTCCCGGCATGACCGCACCGATCATCGGCGCAAGCAAGGCATATCAACTAGACGATGCGCTGGCGGCGATGAGCATTCGGCTCACTCCGGAGGAGATTACAAAGCTGGAGGAAGCCTACGAACCGCATCCCGTTCTCGGCCATAGCTACAGATAGTCACGTATGACGATCAGCCTGAGGGTCACGATTTCGCACTGGTGCTTGATTTTGCCGCAATCGCATCGTCAATCGCTTTAACAATGTGGCCGAAATCCTTCGGGCCGTCGTGCCGCCGGTCGTTAATGAAAAAGGTTGGGGTGCCATTGACTCCACTGCGCATCCCGCCACTAAAGTCGTCGCGTACATGCTTGGTAAAAGTCTTCTTCTCCAGGGATTCGTGCAACGCGGCAGGGTCGATCTCCAGTTTTTTCGCGAGCTCCGTGTAAAGGTCATCTCCCAGGCGTTTCTGATTTTCCAACATCAAATCGTGCATCTCCCAGAATCGCCCTTTGGTTCCCGCAAACTCAGCAACCTCGGCAGCAGCCTGCGCATTGGCATGAAGGTTCGTCATGGGGAAATTGCGGAAGACGAAGCGGAGTTGTTCCCCAAAGTGCTCCTGTATCTGCTTGACGAGGGGATATGCCTCCCCACAGTTAGGGCACTCGTAGTCGCCATATTCGACCAGGGTGCAGGGAGCCTTCGCATTTCCCTGGATATGATCCTGACTGCCGACTGGATTCTTCAGTATGGCCATGCCGACCCCCTACTTTTCCAGAGCTTCCAGAGCTTCGAGGATACCATCCGCGCCTGGATTCACGGCGATCGGTGAGCAGTAGCTCCAACGGATGATGCCATCCTTGTCGATGACAAATAGAGCCCGTTCGGTGATGCCGGCAGCCTCAAAGTAGGCTCCGTAGGCCTTCGCAACTGCACCCTTCGGTTCGAAGTCCGCCAGCAACGGAAAATGCAGATTGCGGTCCTTGGCAAATGCCGCGTGACACCAGACACCATCAACCGAAATTCCGATCAGTTCGGCGTTATGCTTCTGAAATTCCGGCAGGATTTCGTTGTACAACGCCATCTGGTCGCCACAAACCGGGCTCCAGTCGGCGGGATAAAAGGCTAGAATGACCGGGCGTCCGCGCAAGTCGCTGAGGGAAAGCTTCTGGTCAGGCGTAACTCGCAGGGAGAAATCGGGCGCTGGTGTTCCCGGGCTCAAAACTGTGGACATGGTAATCTCCGTTCGATTTCTGACTGATGGGTGCAGCCTTATTAGAAGCTGCCGGATGTGGCGTCGGCAAGACTCGTAGCCTGATTTATTTCGACAGCCTGTCCGCAGGCCATCGCGCGGGTGGGAGCCCGGGTGGGAGTAAGATCACTGAGGTGCTTCGCCAAGTCCGAGTCAAGTCCGAGAGGTTAACTGTCAATTCGAATGACAATATTGAAGCCTCCGCGTTACCTCTCTGGAACGATCATTTACCTCAGCTTTGCCGCCACAGGGGTAGGGATGGCCCTGCCAGGTTCTGTCTTGCCGATCCTACTGGCGCAATGGTCTCTTGCTGACCGTCAGGCCGGATTATTGCTTTTCCTCGGCTGGCTCGGCTCGTCGCTCGGGGCATTGGTGGTTAGACCCTCCCGGGTGCGTTCACTGGCTGCGGGAGCATTCCTCGCGGCAATCGGCGCAGTCGGCATGGCCTACAGTTCCAGTTGGAGCTGCTTCTTGTGCATGGCAGTCTTTGGCCTGGGACTGGGCTTGACGATGACATCGACAAGCCTGCTTCAGGCAAGCCGTCATCCTCTGCGCCGCGGGGCTGAACTGAACCGCCTCAACCTGGTCTGGGCGCTCGGGGCCTGTATCTGCCCCACCCTGGCGACGCATTCGCTACGGATTGCCAGTGCGAGAGCCATCTTTTCATTCCTGGGCCTGTTTTTTGCTCTCGTTGGCCTGTGGACTCTGCTCTTTGAACCGGATTCGATCGCGGATTCCACGAATCGAACGCCATTGAGGAGCAAATGGAGCCTGGCCCTCTGGCCGCTAACGCTGGTGCTCGCGATAGGTCTGCCAACGGGCATTGAAAGCTCAATGGGTGGATGGATCGCAGCCTATGTACAACGTACGCAGCAGACGATTTCCACAACAGTAACAGCGGGCTCCTGCTTCTGGGTAGGGTTGATGCTGAGCAGGATGCTTGCGTCGTCAATTCTGATGCGGCGGCGGTCGGAGCGGCTGGTTCTGATCCAGAGCCTGTGCACAGTTGTAGCGGGAACGCTCATGCTCATCGCCAGCAAAGCGAGTCTTGGAATGCTGGCAGGGGTCTTCCTGGTGGGCTTCGGACTGGGCCCGGTTTACCCACTGCTGCTCGCCATCGCGCTGCAGTTCTCCGACAACTCGGCGATTTTTTTTGTCGCCGGCCTTGGGTCAGCTTTCTTTCCCTGGCTCACGGGGATTGTCTCCAGTTCGACGTCCTCGCTTCGGACCGGTCTGGTTGTGCCGTTGACCGCCTCGGTGCTGATGCTCATTCTAGGTCTGCGTCTGGCCCGGCTTACTGACCCGGTTGGCTTACAAAAATGAATTAATTCAACCGCAACCCAGACCTGCCCGATTGCTAATTTTTCTATTAGAAGAGTAGTGCAATTCAGGATATCGAATTCATTGTTTAGCCCTCTACGATTGGCTTTTCCCGGCTCTTTGCCGGAGCGGTGAAAGTGCTCAAAGCGTTGAACTTGACGATCGTTATTCGGGGATGGTATCACTTATAGCCGTTGCGCAATCGCTTGCGCAAGGTAGTTGTCGCAAACTCCGCAGCGAGGAACTCTGGCGGCAGCGATGCGAATGAAAAAGACCAAAAACGAGAAATTGCACGAGCAATTCCTGCACCGAATTCACGGAGGACAGATGCAACGCACAGATGCAACACAAGTAGAGACGAAATCCAGCGCCATATTAGCGCGCGAAATTCTGAACGAGACAGGTCGAAACGGAACAGCCTGGGCCGCATGGATAGCCATCACGCTACTCCTTCTCCTCGCGCCCATGGCTCAGGCCCAATATCGAGCTTCGATTCAAGGGGTGGTGAGTGATAGCACCGGCGCCGTGATTCCAGGGGCAAAACTCACGCTCACCGACATTGGAACCAAGGAGACTCAAGTCCGTACCAGCAATGCCGATGGAATCTTCAATTTCAACGCGCTGCCACCTGATACATTTACGCTGGTCGTCGAAAAGGATGGATTTCAAAAGAAGGTTCTCGACCAACTGGTACTGATCCCGGAACAGGCCAATGCGGTCAATGTAGCCTTGGAAGTCGGCGGAGCAGCACAGACAGTGACCGTAAATGCCTCCACTGAATCCGCGATCGATACCGAGACTGCGAACAACGGAGCGAGCATTTCCGAGAACGAAGTCCAGCACATGCCGACCTATGAGCGCGACGTCACCAGCCTCATCCAGTTGGCTCCCGGAGTCCTGGCCGATGGTTCGCAATCGGCGGGCGGCGGCGGCTTTCAGTCTCCTGGCACGCAGACCGGAGCCTCATCCGGCGGCGGCGGCAATCTGGGACACTCAAGCAGCATCTTTGCCACAGAGAATGGCGCCTCGGCCAGCGCCAACGGCGGCCAGTTTGAAACCAACGGCTACACCGTCGACGGCATCAGCACGGTGAGCGCCGTCTGGGGCGGAGCGACCATTGTTACCCCGAGCGAGGACTCGGTGAGCAACGTGAAGATCGTCACGAATGCTTACGACGCCGAAAATGGCCGCTTCTCAGGTGCGCTTACCGAAATCACCTCGAAGAGTGGTACCAACGATCTTCATGGAAGCTTTTTCGTGCAGGTCAATCGCCCGGGGCTGAACGCTTATCAGCGTTGGAATGGTCCTCAGTCGGTAGATGCGTATAACGCCAGCGGACAGAAGCTTACACCCGCGGCACGCGGCCTGCTCCGGGATGAAGACCGTTACAACCAACTCGGTGGCAGTATCGGCGGTCCAATCTGGAAAAACAAGATCTTTGCCTTCTTCAACTACGAGGGCCAAAGCCAGACCGTTCCTCAGACAAGCACCCAATGGTTTCCAACCTCTCAACTTGTAGGATTGGCCCCCGCAAACAGCATTGCCTCCACTTACCTCAATTTCAAGGGTGCGGCTGTTCTGGGAACAGTCATCGCCTCTGCAAACTGCGCGGACGCCAACCTCACTGAGGGAGTCAACTGCAGAACCATTGCGGGACAAGGCTTGAATATCGGTTCGCCGCTCACCACCGCACTCGGCACGCAGGATCTGACCTACGTCAGCGCCAGCACTCCCGGCGTCGGCAGCGGACTCTCGAACATCCCCGATATTGCGCAATACAGCATCAGCAACCCGACGAGCAGCGACTTCAAACAGTACAACGGACGTCTCGATGCTGACGTAACCCAAAAAGATCACGCCAGTTTCGCGATCTACTGGGTTCCGGCGAGCACAACGACGTACAACGGCGGTCTGGGGTATCAGCTCTTCAACCATGACCAGGTCAACGATGCCTTCTCGGTCATCTGGAATCACATCTTCTCGCCGACCTTTCTTAACGAGGCCCGCGCCAATGCCGCCGGCTGGCGTTACAACGAGCTTGCGAGCAATCCCCAGGCCCCGTTTGGCTTGCCCCAGGACCAAATCACTGCGATTGGCAGCATAACCTTGGGCAATCTCGGCGTGTCGGCCCCGGCTCATTACGATCAGTGGACCTACGGCTACAAGGACGTGGCCACCAAGGTTCTGCGTACACAGACCATGAAATTCGGCTTCGATCTCACCCGGCTCTACTATCTGAATGATCCCATCGGAGCGCCGAATTACACCTTCTACAACATCTGGGACTTCCTGAACGATGCCCCCGAAGCGGAAGGCGGTCCGTTTCAGGCAAAGACCGGCATCCCCGGCGGATACCGCAATGACAACCGCGAGACTCTG
The DNA here is from genome assembly GCF_025685625.1 of Acidicapsa acidisoli. NCBI lineage: Bacteria > Pseudomonadati > Acidobacteriota > Terriglobia > Terriglobales > Acidobacteriaceae > Acidicapsa > Acidicapsa acidisoli. Next base: position 111,468 of record NZ_JAGSYI010000006.1, on the reverse strand, counting down.
TACGGCATCTTCTTCCAGGACGACTGGAAGGCTCGTCCCAACCTTACTCTGAGCGCCGGACTGCGTTACAACTATTTCGGACCGCTCACCGATAAGGACAACAACATGGGAGTCCTGAGCTTCGGCAGCGGTTCCGACCTTTTGACCGGGATCAACATACGCACGGGAATCAACGCCTGGCAGGCGCAGAAGCTAAACTTCGGACCGCAGGTCGGCTTCAACTGGAGTCCCACGGCCTCTCATGGCAGGATCGTATTTCGCGGCGGTTACGGCCTGAACTATAACCAGCAGCAGATCGCAACCGCCAACAACTATGACGGCAACCCGCCCGGAACCAGCTCTGTTCCGGGCTCGAGCAAGAACCCGGCCGAGATCAATCCGAATATCCTCTACGCGGTTTCGAGCAGCCCGACCGATATCTTCGGCTTTCCACCGAACCCGAGCGCGATTACTACATTTAACTCCGCCGGCCTGCCGACGGTGGGTAACGCGAACCTCGGCGGCCTGCCCGGCACAATGCCCACCGAGTATTCGCATCACTACTCAGTCGACATGGAAATAGACCTGACCCACTCGTGGGTCGCGAATCTCGGGTACGAGGGCAGCTCCAGCCACCACACGCTGTACAACTACGATGCGAACGCCCTCGGAGATATCCTGGGCGCTCCGCTGAATCCCCTCGTCAACAGCGTCAATACCTTCGGCAGTCAGGGTAAGTCGAATAACAACATGATGCTCGCAGGGCTCAAGCATCAGTTCTCGCATACCTTCTCTGCAGAGGCTCAATATACCTGGGCGCACAGCATGGATACCGACTCCGGCCCGTACTTCCGCGATCCCTATCTGTACAACCCCAAGTACTCCTACGGACGGTCGGATTTTGACATCAACAGTGCGTTCAAGCTCTTTGGCGTCTGGGAACCTGTGATCTTCCACGGAAGCAATAACTGGGCTGAGAAGTTCGCTGGTGGTTGGTCGCTCAGCGGCATCCTGACCCTTCACACAGGCTACGGCTGGACGCCGGTCTATCAGGAGCCGCACCAGATCTACTGCAATACCTGTAACTACGGGTACCAGAACCTGCGTCCCACCTATCTTGGAGGAGGCGGCGTCAGCACAGGCAACAATGCCTTCAAAACCGGCAGCAATTTCACGAATCCGGGCACTGCGATTACAGGCACCAACAACGACCAATTCAACAACAACTACTTCTCGGTTCCGAACTACTCGGCCGCCATCACGGACACTGCCGGACAAGCGACAACGAACTTCATTCCTCCGCCGGGAATCGATCGTAACTCCTTCTCCGGCCCCGGATACCGGAATGTTGATATCACAGCGGCCAAAGCATTCGGTCTGCCCAACATACGTGTTCTGGGGGAACACGCGCAGGTTGAAATCAAGGCCAACATATTCAACCTCTTCAATTTCCTGAACATCAACCCCAGCAGCCTCTCGACCAACATCGCAAACTCAGGCCTCGGTCAGGCGCATAGTGCGCTTGGCTCACGCACTATCGATTTCCAGGCTCGCTTCAGCTTCTAACCTCCAAAACTCAAAACGCTAAGAAGATGGTCCGGAAGTCTCCGGACCATCTTTCATTTGGAACGCCGCCTTTGCGCGGAATTACGCTTGATTCATTCACAATGAAAGCAGTGGCCCAATCAAATTTCGAGGAAGGCGGAAGCTGAAGGGTGCAAAACAGATGCAAATAAATGTACAAAAATGCCCTAAAAACAGCACTTTTTCGCACTTGACAATCGGATCAAGCTATTTAGAATCTGCAATTTATCAGAGATTTCGATGTACCCCCCCCCGGGGGGGGGTATTTTTTCGCCTTCGCAGACTGCGAATTTTCGATTCGTTCTTCGTTGCAGGATCCACAGTGTTGCACGCTTAATGCGACAATCGGGCCGTGGATTTGCGAACCACGAGCTCCGAGTACACCGTGATCACAGAACCCGGAGCCATCCTTCCATCTCCTTGAATCAGGCCAAGGAGCGTAGTAGCAGCCATCTGCCCCATCTGCCGCAGCGGTTGCCGTACTGTAGTCAGCGGTGGATGACTCGTTGCCGCAAATAGCACGTCATCGAATCCGACAATCGAAACATCGCGTGGAACCTGCATTCCAGCCTCGCGAAGCGCGGTGATTGCGCCGATGGCCGAGACATCGTTGAAACTGAAGATAGCGGTGAACGGGCTCTTACGGTTGATCAGCTCCTGCGTAGCCAGATGACCTGGCTCGGGACTAGGGTCCGCGCTCCGCAATTGCACAACTAAATCCGGATACAGCGTGATACCGAGCTTACCTGCGACCTCGCGGATGGCCTTCCAGCGGTGGCTCGTGTCCGAACTGAAAGCCTGGCCCTTGATGAAGGCGATGCGTTGGTGTCCCAGTTTTTGCAGGTGTTCGAGAGCTTGGTGTGCTGCCAGCCGGTGGTCCAGCTCAACGCTGATCATGTGCTGACTGTGCCTGTGCCCCGAGATTGCAACGACCGGCACAGGGATGTTTTCGCTGACCTTGGTGTCAACCGCAATGATGCCATCCACGGCGCGTGAGATCAGCAGGCGCGGATAAGCCTCCAATAACTCGGCATGATGCCGGTGGCTGGCGACAAAATAAAACAAGCCTTCTTTGAGGAGCGCATCTTCGATACCGCTGAGTACAGCCGTCGAATAGCCCTCGCTGATTTCCGGCACCAGCACGCCAATGGTAAATGTCCGCTTTTGGCGTAGGCTGCGGGCAATGACGTTCGCTTCATAACCAAACTCAGCGGCTGCGGCGAGCACGCGGCGCTGCGTCTCTTCTGAGATTCGGTGTGCCTTGGCTCCTCCGTTGATAACGCGCGAAACAGTTGACTGGGAGAGCTCGAGATAAGCCGAGAGTTCCTTGAGCGCGATCGATTTTCGTCCGAAAGAGTCGTCGATCATCGCTGGGGATTTTGGTTTGGCGAGGTTGGCATTCGGCTTCTTGTTCATCGTCGCAGTCAGCTCTGAGAATTGTGTCGTCCGCGCAAGCCTGATCATCAAGCAAGCGCGGAGACAGCAATTCCGCAGAGAGAATCTCCAGGGCTTTCAATGCCCAGTCCAGCCAGTTCCGTGAGTGTCGGTTGCTGGGCCAATTTTATCCCAGACTTAGTCGAATCATGTTGTCATTCGTCCGGGAACAAAACCTGCTTTCTTCATAGCGTTCTCAGCTTCGGGATTGCGCATAAAGGTTTCCCAGATCAGACCACTGCGCAGATTCTCTGCCATGATGACAGAGATCCCCTGATCGATCCCTAGCACATCCGGGTCATACCAGTTGGCGGCGGGATGGAAAGCATCAACAAAACCGTAACGTCCCCATGCCTGCTTGCCCCATTTCTCTTTCATCGCACGCAACACATGCAGGCAATCTGCGGGAACAAATGCGAGCGAGCCTGCGGCCGCGTTCGGAACAACAGTTCCGTCGATAGGGCCTTGCGGCGGCGGTCCGCCCCACGCGGTATAGCCACCTTGATAGTCAGAGGCGCTGATGCCCCAATAGTCTTCGGAATACCACTTGGGCATTGAGAGGCAGAATGCCTTGTGGGCGCGTGTCGCCGTCATCGAGTTTTCAAAGTAGTCGGCGTAGCGGTCATGTTTGGAACGGAAATCGAACCACGCGTGCGAGTACTGGTGCGTAAAGATCGGATCATGGCCGCTAATGTAGTGGAAACCTGCGTAGTCAACGGTCGGGCGCGTCCATGCATCCCAGGCGCTGGGCGCAACAGGATGCGTTGGCGAGCCGATCGCGAGGAGATATATCATCATCAATTCGCAGAAATGCACCCAGCGTGCTTCGAGGAAGCCTTTGTTTGGAAACCATCCCATCGAGAAAGTGGGACCGCCATTCAGCATCCAGGGCCAGTCAACCCGCTCGTAGATCTGAGTGGCAAGCGCGTGGATCTTTTCGTCCTTGAAATAGGCGCGGGCTGTGAGTACTCCGCAAAGCAGCAGCGCCGTGTCGATCGAGGAAACCTCAGAGCCAGGGAAGGGAACTCCGGTCTCGATATCCGTAAAGTGGTAGTAGAAGCCGTGCTCGTGGTGAAAATGGTTGAGGTGCCAGTCGAGCGTGTTTTTGACGCGCTCGACGATCTGCGCATGCGGCAGGTAGCCGCGGCGATCGGCAATGCAGAGCGCAGTCAAACCGAAGCCCGTCGCCGCAATGCTGGCCATTTTGCGTGGATCACGCGTACCGCCTAGATCGTTGCGTGCGCGGTCCAATACCTGCCCGGTCACCGGGCTGGCCTGCTCCCAGAAGAAGAGACATGCGCGCTTTTCGAAATCATCCAGAAACAGCTCATCTTCGTGCGTGAGCGAATACTTGCCTGACGATGCGGCGGCGCGGGCGATGTGGGCCGGAATAAGAGGAGCGATGGCGGCGCCACCCAGGAGTGCAAGCATCCGGCGGCGGCTCATGGATGACTCCGAGTCTGGCGCGCCGGAATAAATCGGAGGATTGTCATACTGCATAACTCGTGTCCTACTTTCTTTGATTGCCAATATTCTGACCAGGACTTTACCTGGTAGGTATCGTGATGATTGCCAGGCCGTTCACTGGAAGTGTGATTTTTAGAGTTCTGCCGCTCAGTTTTTCCTTGGTAGGGGCAGGTAGCGCCGATGCCTCGTTCAGCTTTGCAATCTGCGTTTGCGTCGGATAGCGAGGGCTGCCCATTGCGAGGTACGCAGGCAATGGGTTGCCGTGTTCCGCGTCGATTCGCTGCACGGTAGCCGTGCGGCCAGAGTCTATGCCTTCGAAGTTCAGTTGCACAGTCTTGGCTGAGCCTTGAGCTGCGTGATCGAGATCGACGAGGTTCCAGGCTGCGATCACAATCGCCCCGTCTTTGCGCCGGGTTACGAGGATGTCGTCGGCTTTATTGGCCAATCTCTCATCGCCCAACTCGTGAAGGAGGGAAAAACCATAGAAACTAGGTTTCTTAATTCCTCCGGCGGCAATCAATCCGAAGCCGCCATGGAATGGATCTTGGACCACGCCGCCTTCCTCGAAGACATCATCAAAGGTCCAGTAAGACATCATGTTTACCTGTCCGTCGCAGTCATGAATATCCTTCGCCAAGGCTGCTCCGACGTACCAGTTGTCCCGCGCATTGAGGTCGCCGTACGAAGGAACATTCCATTCGGTCCAGAAAAGCGGAAGCGAGGGCGACGGTGAATTGGCGATCTCTCCATGCACCTTTTGGATTGCGCGGCAGACGCGGTCCCGCATCGGGATATCCTCGTGAGTGCCGAACATGTCTTCCACCGAGTCATCGGCATAGCCGTGTGTGGAAACGAAGTCTACGGGTACATGCTCCTGCGATGTATGGGCGAGAAACTCGGGAATCCAATGCGCAGCGGCAGTTGCTGGGCCGCCGACTCTGAGGCGCGGATTTACAGCTTTGAGACTGCGCGCCGTGTGATCGTAGAGTTCGAAGTAAGTTGCCTGCTTAGGATTGCCAGCCCAGAAGTCGATGTTCGGCTCATTCCATACTTCGAAATACCACTGACTGACCTCATCGATTCCGTAACGATCGATCAGATGCTGCGCAAACGCGTGAATCAGCGCGTCCCACTTCGCATAATCCTTGGGCGGGGAGACATTCTGCTTGTACCAGAAAGGATGGATTGCGTCCTTATTGGAGGCAAGCTTTCGCGGCATGAAACTGATTTCGACAAACGGGCGAACGCCACGTTCCAGCAGTCCGTCGTAAATCTGATCCACGTAGGAAAAGTTATAGACAGCCTGGCCCTTTTCATCTTCGTCATAGACGCCGACTTCATCGTGGAGAATGGCGTGGAAGCGGACATAGCGCATTCCTACCTGATCGTGAACGTCGCGCAGGTCTTTCCGATAGCCGTCGCGAAGTGAAAGAATTGCGCGGCCTGAGCCGAACATGGTTTCCCAGAAGTGCGGCAGAGGTGTTACCGCGGCGTGTGTGTCGATTGGCAGGACTTCGGCGGGAGTCTGTGTAGGTGCAGAGCTGACAAGAGCGAAAGAAAGTATAGCGAAGGTAAGTTTCGATAGCAGTGACATAGGGAGCTTCCTGATTGAATGTTTAAGGGCCTGGCGACAAAAGCATGAGCCGGTTGGAGACGCACGGCACATAATGCGCAATCGTTTGCGCACAGAGTGTTGATACCACCTGCAACGTATTGATGTCAAACAGTAATCCTCCAGGGTAGCGCAGGTACCCTGGAGGATTTGTTGCTGCTCGCATGAGCGGAAATCTAAGGCAGAGAGAATGCCACGTATTCGCCACCCGACGGGGATTTGGGATCTCTGCCGCCGCCAGTGGCAATCACCACATACTGCTTGCCGTCGATCATGTACGTTGCCGGCGTGGCAACCCCGGCGTAGGGAAGGGTTGTTTCCCAGAGCAGCTTTCCGGTATGGCTGTCGAATGCGCGCATTTTTTTGTCAAAGACCGTTGCTCCGATAAAGAGCACACCGCCAGCGGTAACGATGGGACCGCCATAGTTCTCCGAGCCTGTGTTCTTCATGCCCGCAGCCGCCAACTCGGGATACTCACCGAGAGGAATCTTCCATAGATATTTGCCGGTGTTTAGATCGACGGCATTCAGGGTTCCCCACGGCGGGCTGATGGCGGGATATCCATCCTGATCGAGGAACTTCCGGTAGCCGGTGAACTGATATCGCAATTCGCTGCTGTCTGCGCTGGCCGCGGAATCGATGGTTGGGACAGATCCAGTCGCCGAGACACCCATGTACTTCAGAAGCGAGTCGAGATCCGGATCAGTAAGTCTGGTGAAACCGGGCATTCGTCCCTTACCTTTTTGAATGATCTCGATTGCTTGCTGCTTTGTCATGCGGTTGCCAAGTCCGAGGAGCGCGGGGAAGGATGGGGTAATGCCTTCCCTGTGGTCGCCGTGGCAGATGGAACAGTGTGCCTGATAGGTTGCCGCTCCTGCTGGATTCTCTTCCGCGACTCTCTTCGCCTCCGGCGTCGCGCCGCTCATCTCCTGCTTGTCTCCGCTTGCGACAGCCGCCTCAGTGCTCTTGAGATAGGCAAGAAGCGATGGCATGAGAGTGTCGTCGATGTTTGGAAATCCGGGCATTCTTCCCTTGCCCTGGTGGATTGCAAGAGCAATGTCCTTGTCCGAGAGACGCTTGTCGATTCCAGTCAAGGCCGGAAACGCAGGCGGCGCTCCTTCGCGGTGTACTCCGTGGCAGACGCTGCATAGATTCCGATAGGCTCGCTCGCCGGGAGTGCCACCGGTTTGCGTCGCGGTGAGACTTGCAAGCCACGCCATCTCATTTTCATTGACGTATAGGACATCCGTCGACGGATCCAGAGCAGAGCCGCCCCATTCCGCGCCACCGTCGAATCCCGGGAAGATCACTGTCTCCTTGTCGACCGTGAAAGGCTGGAATTGGCCGTTGCTGCGAGCGGCTTTGAATTTATTGAGGACAAACTGGTGCGCCTCGGCGGTGCGATTGGTCAGCATGTCCTGTGTAAGAATTTGTCGACCGAAGGGCTCCGGCGCAAGAGGCAGTGGCTGGGTTGGTGAGGTCACTTCGCCGGGAACGTCGCTTGGCGGATATGGCCGCTCTTGGATCGGAAACAGTGGTTTGCCCGTGACGCGATCAAAGAGGTAAATGTATGCCTGCTTGGTGGTCTGAGCCACGGCGTCCACTTGCTTTCCGTCCCGTGTTACGGTTACGAGAGTTGGCGGGGATGGAAAATCGCGATCCCAAATGTCGTGATGGACGCCTTGAAAATGCCAGATGCGCTTGCCTGTGTTTGCGTCGAGCGCGAGCAATGTGTTGGCGTAGAGATCGTCGCCGATGCGATCGGCTCCGTAGAAATCGAATACCGCCGAACCGGTGGGTGCATAGACAATCCCACGTTCCACATCGACGGTCATTCCCGCCCAGTTATTCGCCGCACCGGTCTTCTTCCATGCATCGGCAGGCCATGTGCTGTAGCCTTCTTCGCCTGGATGCGGGATGGTATGAAAGCTCCAGCGCATTGCGCCTGTGTGAACGTCAAAGGCGCGAATATCGCCTGGCGGAGCAGGATGAGTTTCCGGGTTGCGGCCGCCTACTATGATGAGATCCTTGTAGATCACTCCCGGCGTGGTGAGGGCAATCGATTGCTTTTGATAATCTCCGCGCAGTTGCTTGCGAAGATCGATTTTGCCGCCTTCGCCAAAGCCTGGGATGGGTTGACCGGTCGCTGGATCGAGAGCGTAGAGGTAGTTCATGACGCCGGCAAAGAGGCGGCTCTCTTTGTCGGTGTGCCAGTAGGTGAGTCCGCGCGCTGGCTGCGTTCCCGCGATGCCGGAGTCGAAGGTCCAAAGGAGCTTGCCTGTAACGGCATCGATGGCAATTACCTTTTGTGTCGGTGTATATCCGTACAGAGTGCGTCCGACGATCAGCGGGCTGCACTGCATGCCGCCTTTTTCGCGCGTATCGAAGGTCCATGCGACTTGCAGCTTGCCGACGTTGGAACGGTTGATCTGCGTGAGCGCGGAATAGTGATCGTTTGCGGCTTCTCCGCCGTAGATGGGCCAGTCTGCATCCCGCTTGTTGGTTTCTGCGTGCTTTTCAGCTTTGGCCTTCTCGGCTGCTCGCACCGCGGCAGGCGGATTGCGCCAGAGGAGTGCTGCTACTGGCAGGGCGCAGGCTATCGCGATCGCTATTGGTTTCATCACCAGGCTTTACTCGATCTAAAATTTCATTGCGTTTACGGCGAGGAATCTATCCTCTGATCCATGCGCCGTTGATTGAGCGCCAGGTATTGGGATTCTGAAGCGTGTTGCGCAGAACGGAAGGAAGGCGATCTTCCCGCACGCCATCGTAACACTGCAGCATGGCAAACCGTGTGATGGAACCAGGAATGCCGACAGCAGTGAATCCAGGATGCGATGTTGCAGGGAAGGGACCGCCATGCTGCATTGCGGGGCTTACGGCAACGCCGGTAGGCATCTTGTCATTCAACAGACGGCCGACTTTGTGCCGTAGCAGGGGTTCAATTCTCTTATATAGATCATCGTCGACCCCCGATTTCGCGGAGTAAATTGATCCAGTGAGATTGCCTTCGAGCAGTTCCAGGATGGTAATGAGTTCTTCCGTATCATCCAGCGTGACGGCCATGGTTGCGTTGCCGAAGACTTCGCGTTCCAACTCGTCGGGCTTGTTGAGGAACTGCCTGCTTGTGACGCGAAGAACGGTGTGAGCGTAGCGGTAGCCCGGCCCCTCGACGGGATGCCCACCTGTAACCAACTGAGCTCCAGCGTCGATGAGAGATGTTACTCCGGATTGCAGATGGTGTTGCCCTGCGAGCGAGAACAGAGGTTGCGGATTGCGCTGGTCAAAGATGTTGGCGAGATTCGTCAGAAGGCTCTCTGCTTTGGGACCTTGCCAGAGGAAAAACAGGTTGGGGCTGGTGCATTGCTGGCCCGCTGCCGCAAGACAGCTATCGGCCAGGTCGCGCGTCAGGCGATCCTCCTCTTCGGCCAGGGCGCCGGGAAGAAAGATGACGGGATTGATGCTGGACATTTCCAGATAGATTGGCTTCCCAGCGCTGTCTGCGGCTCGCTTGAGATTCAGGCCAGCGGCGCGGCTTCCCGTGAAAGCGATTGCGCCAACGCGGGGATCGCTTACGAGTCGGAGACCGTTTTCGTTGCTGATGTGATAGATCATCTGCACCGTGCCGCTGGGCATTCGTGTTTCAGCTACCGCCTTGCGCGCCTCTTCCGCGAGCAGGCGCGAGGTGTTGGGATGCAGAGGATGCGCTTTGGCGATCACGGGATTGCCGGCTGCGATCGCGGAGACAAAATCCCCGCCGCTGATGCCGTTGAAAGCCAGCGGAAAGTTGTTGGGACCGAAGACGACGACCGGTCCGATGGGGCCAAAGCACGAGCGAATATTGCGCTCCAGATCGAGCGTTGGCCGCTTCCACGATTCTTCCCGCACCTCGGACGCCGCCAGACGCAGTTGCAGCACGGTCCGCGGCAGTTCATTGTCCTTGAGGCGCGGAGAAACGGCCAGCCCCGTCTCTTCGTTGGCTGCCGTCACGATGACCTGCGAAGCCGCTTCGAGATTGGAAGCGTAGGTATCCAGGAATGCGGCGATCTGTTCCGGCTCGAGCCTGCGCATTTCATCGGCAGCCAAGGCTGCGGCGGAAAGCGCAAGGTCGCAGTCGCGCCATTCGCTGATCGGGAAAGGCGTTGGCAGAGTTTCCCCGGTTGCGGGATTGGACGCATGAAAGGTAGCTTCCCCGGATGCTTTTTGCCATTTGCCGTCAATCAATATCAGAGCGGTTTCCATAATCCACCCCTCCAGGAGTCTTGTATTCAAGTTAGCAAAGCCGGGTTATTCGACGTGGTTGACCAGCGTGCCGATGCCGGTAATCGAGATGCGAATTTCATCGCCGCTCTGCAGGGTGAAGGAGTCAGGAGGAATGATGCCGGTGCCGGTCAACAGGAAGCATCCGAGGGGAAAACTCTGATCGCGATAGAGGTAGTCGACGAGAGTCTGCGGGTCGCGCTTCATCTCGCTGAGACTGATTGCCGCAGAGAATTGTTGAGCGCCGGAGCGGATGATTTCCATCGCAATCTCTGTGGACGGAGGCATCGGCTCTTTGCGAATCAGGATTCCGGGACCGAGTGCGCAGCTGCGGTCGTACACCTTGGCCTGCGGCAGATAGAGGGGATTGGCTCCTTCGATATCGCGTGAACTCATGTCATTGCCAATCGTATATCCGACGATCTGTCCACGGGGATTGATGACCAGAGTCAGCTCGGGTTCGGGAACGGACCACTTCGCATCGCTGCGGATTCGCACCTCTGAGTCAGGGCCTGCCACTTTGTGGGCCACAGCCTTGAAGAAAAGCTCAGGGCGCTCGGCGGAATAAACGCGGTCATAGAAGTCGCCGCCTCCGGCGTCCTTGGACTCTTCAATGCGGGCGCTGCGGCTGCGGTAATAGGTGACACCGGAGGCCCAAACTTCCTGATGCTCAATCGGCGCTTCGAGCAGCGATGAGTCGATTGGTTCCTGCGGAGTTCCGATGCTGGTGATGGAAGCAAGATAGCCTTCCAAATCTTGGCGCGCAAGGAGCGCGTTCAACGAATGTTCGCCGATGCGGTAGAACTGATTGTCCTTTTCTACGATGAGGCCGCTTTGGGTACGATACAGGATCAAGGAACTGCTCCTTTCAGAGGTGCATGCTGCCTGTGTTGATTGAGAGTGATTCTTCGGGCTGGCGTCCGCGATTAAGGAGCGAAATAATTGCATCTGCGTCGTAGACACAGCCGCCCCAGATGCCACCACTCGCTTGCACGAGCGCTGCCCAGAGCCGGGTGTCGTCGGGCAGATCGGGGTGTGGTTGCAGGTCCTTGCGAGGTTCCCGTTCAAGCAGAACCCGGTTGCCCTGTTCTGCTCCCATCCTTTGCGTCGATGTTCCGACGAAGTTGACGGCGCCGGTTAGATTTGTTCTGTCGATGACGATTTCGATTTGATCGCCGTCCTGAAGCTTGCCGATTTGGCCGCCTGCGAGCGCTTCGGGAGAGATGTGTCCGATACATGCGCCGGTTGAGACGCCGCTGAAACGGGCATCGGTCAGGACCGCGACATGCTTGCCGAATGGCAAGGTTTTCAGTGCAGCCGTAATCTGATAAATTTCCTGCATCCCTGCTCCGGCGGGTCCGCTGCAGATAAGCACCAACACGTCGCCCGTTACGATTCTGCCGGTCTTGATAGCTTGAATAGCCGCTGCCTCGGTGACGAATATCTTTGCTGGGCCGACGTGCCGATACTGGCCTCTCTCGTCGATCAGGGTTGGATCGATCGAGGTGCTCTTGATCACCGACCCTTCAGGCGCGAGATTGCCTATCGGAAAACAGACGGTCGAGGTCAACCCGCGCGAACGTGCGCGATCCGGGCTCATCACGACGTCATCGGGATCGATGCCGTCCAGATCGATCAGATTCTTCCTCAGCGCTCGCCTTCGCGAGCTTTGTTCCCACCAATCGAGACTCTGGTTGAGCGATTCGCCGGTGACGGTGGTGACGCTGGTATTCAGCAATCCGGCGCGGCGCAAATGCAGCATGACCTCAGGCGCGCCGCCTGCCAGGAATACCTGCACGGTTGCATAGTTGCGTGGACCGTTGGGCAGCGCATCGACGAGGCGCGGCACCTGACGATTGATGTGAGCCCAGTCCGCGGCAACAGGACGCTTCAGCCGGGCCGCGTGGGCGATGGCGGGAAGATGCAGCAGAAGATTGGTAGAGCCCCCAAACGCGGCGTGGACTACCATGGCGTTCTCTATTGCGGCCTGGGACAAGATATCGGCGGTTCCTAATTCAAGCTGGCGCAGCCGCAGAACGGCCCGGGCCGAGCGTCGCGCCGCGTCCAGCCAGATAGGCTGGCCAGAGGGCGCAAGGGCGCTGTGCGGCAGCGCGAGGCCAAGAGCTTCGGCAACGACCTGGGATGTTGCGGCAGTGCCGAGGAACTGGCATCCGCCGCCGGGCGTGGCGCATGCGCGGCATCCCATCTCTGCGGCGTATTCGAGCGTGATCTGCTGCTGCGCGTAACGGGCGCCTATGGTCTGAACCTTGCCCGCGTCCTCGCCGTTTTCGGGAAGCAGCGTTACGCCGCCGGGGATGAGCACTGTCGGAATCCTGCCTGCGGAAGCCAGAGCCATCATCATCGCCGGCAGGCCTTTATCGCAGGTGGCAACGCCGAGCACGCCTGCTCTGGTTGGCAACGAGCGCATCAGTCTGCGAAGTACGATTGCCGCGTCGTTGCGGTAGGGCAGAGAATCAAGCATGCCGGTCGTGCCCTGGGTTCGACCATCGCAGGGGTCAGTGCATGCGCCGGCGAATGGGACGCCTTGCAGCGCGGTGAGTTCACGCGCCGCCTCGGCTACGAGCAGGCCTACTTCCCAGTGGCCGGTATGGAAACCCAAAGCGATTGGGGTTCCGTCCGGGGCGCGAACGCCTCCGTGTGTGCTCAGGATCAGCACCTCCGGACCCAATACGCGTGCCGGATCCCAACCCATGCCGACATTCATGCTCAGACCAAAGAGATTCCCGGACGGCTGTGCCAACAGCATCTCGGGAGTGATAGGCAGTTGACCGGTGGGGCCTGGAGCGTGAGTCGCCACAGCGCTCAAATGCAGGTCTTCCGATTCAAGAACGGATGTAATGGTTATCGGCTGAATGGAAGCGATCCTCATCCCAAAGTGTAGTCGAAGGTGGCAGCCATAGTTGGCCTCCAACTGCGAAAAGTCGCATGTCATTCCTCCCGTAGATTCAGGGGAAGAGTTGAGAGCGTGTTGCTCGAAACAGTATGCAGGCAGAAGATGAGGATGCCCGAGAGCACGAGCGATATGGACATCAGAAGAAATCCAGCGCGCGAATTGCCGGTGCGGGCTTCGAGCAATCCTACGAACCAGGTTCCGGCGAATCCGCCGAGCGCGCCGCAACTATTGACGAGAGCCGTAACTTCCCCGGCTACGTTCTTGGGTAGTATCTCCGGAACAATGGCAAAGAATGGACCGTACGGTGCATACATCGTGCTTCCAGCCACGATCAAAAAAACATAGGACCACCAGAAGCTTTGGCCAGCAACCAGGTACGAGCCGAAAAGAGCGATGCCGGAGATGGTTAAGAAAGGCCAGATGAATCGCTTCCGCCGGAAGCTTCTGTCGGAGAAGTAGCCAACGAGCAGCATCAGGAAGACGGCGAAGACGTACGGCACTCCGCTGAGCAGGCCGGTGATCGCGATGCCTTTGGCCGCGCCCTTTTGGATGACGGTCGGAAGCCAGAGGACGAAGCCGTAGACGCCGACGCTCCAGAAGAAATACTGGATTGACAGGAGAATCACGCTGGGATGGCGGAGCGCCGAGGTCATGTCCGCGACCTTGGGCAGTAACCATTGCTCGCGCTCCAACTGGTCGTTCAGGGCGCGGCAGCTTTCGTGTGGCATCCACGGCGCTTGATGTGGATGGTCGCGAATTACTACGAGCCAGACGACGCCCCAGAGGATGGATGGTATGCCCTCCAGAACAAAGGTCATCTGCCATCCGAAGGCTCGGATGAGGTACCCGGTTGCAATTGACATCCAGACGACCGTAACGGGGTTACCGAGAATGAGAAGCGTGTTGGTGCGCGAGCGTTCGGCCCGCGTAAACCAGTTGGTGAGCAGGATCAACATCGCCGGGAGTATGAAGCTTTCCGCAACTCCCAGAACAAGTCGGTCTGCGGCAAGCAACCAGAAGTTTCTGATCACTCCTGTCAACGAAGCAAGAACTCCCCAACTGACGAGGGCGAAAAACACGAGGATGCGTGCACTCTTTCGACGGGCAAACGCCGCACCGGGAATCTGAAAGAGAAAGTATCCAAGAAAGAAGAGCGAACCCAGCAATGCGGAACGCGATCCGCTGATGTTCAGGGTCTTTGCCAGTCCCGCCGCCGCACCGAATCCGTAATTTGCCCGATCGAGATATGCGAGGCTATAGGTCACAAAGACAGACGGCAGGATGTAGAGCCATCGTTTCGCCGACGCTGTGTCTGCGCGGAAAGAGTCTTGCGAAGTTTCTGCCGCGGTCGAATTGAGGGTGCTCTTCATGGGTCCGGGATCGATCCTCATCGAAGTACTTACGGCTCGTTACGCTAAGTCGCCATTGCGATGCGTTCCGTTTGATCGGGTTGACACAGCTTCAACCCAAACTTTATCTTTCTCTCGAACTCAGACAAGGGGATTCGATGCAAACCGCGAAGCGGAAATGGATTGTGGCCACATGCCTGTGCGCCATTCTGATGTTGGGCGTTGCCCACGCGCAACAAGTCGATCATTACACTCCCGGCTCGCTGCTGGAGCAGGCGAAACCATTGCAAGAGAAAGCCGAAACCTCGACAGGATCGGCCAGCGAGACGCTGCAAAAGTATGGCGTCGATTTCACCATGCTGAGCTTTCGCAGCAAGGACGGGCTTCCGGAACTTCATGAGAAATTCGCGGATATCTTCGTCGTCGTTGACGGCAGCGCGACACTGCTCTCCGGAGGCGAACTCGCTAATCCCACAACGATCGGCCCCGGCGAGATGCATGGAACGGCCATTCTCCACGCCACAACGACCGCGCTTGCCAAAGGAGATATTGTTCATATTCCAGCGAACACACCGCATCAGTTGATTATTCCGAAAGACAGTACTTTTACTTACTTTGTCGTGAAAGTAAAAGAGAAGGATTAGTGCGAATCCTGAGTGATTTGAGACCGCGAGACAACGGAGCCACAATCGATCCCGGGGAATCGGCTTTTGGATGCTGTGATGCGTCTCATTCCGCTGTCTACGCATAAATCGCTTTATTTTAGAGAAAAGCAAGCGAAAATCAATGTAGCTGGCGAGGCTATGAGTTGTAAACAGATTTCGCGGCGCGCAGCCAGGCTGTCAGGAATTCGCGCAACTCCGCAGGGGGACGGAGCCATGCCTGCGCGACGCTCGGGCGCCAATTGCGCCGAACAAGGACCGTCAACCCTCTGCCATTCAGAGCCTGAAAGGCATCCTCGTCGGTTACGTCGTCACCGAGATAAGCGACCGGCGCAGTTGAAGGAATCTCAGCCAGGATCATGCGGACCGCGTCGCCCTTGTCGCACCCGATTCGCAGCTCAATACCTCCGTCAAATTGCAAGAGCCTCACGCCGTTCGTATTTGTAAATGGGAGGAGGGCGTTCAAAGCGCGGCTTTGTATTGACTGTATGAAGCGAACTGGCTTGCCGCGCCAGTGTACGACAACGCCATTCCGCTTTTCCTCGACTCGCGCATCTGGAAGTGCTATGCGTACCCGCAATCTCGCGGCTTCAAGCAAAGACTGATCGCTGGCTGGAAGCTCTTCCCGCACCCAGCTGCCATCAACACTGAGCCTCTCGGCACCGTGCAGTCCCCATATTTCGGGTGCATCGCGCATTCCTAACTGCAGTACGACCTCATTCGCCGACCTGCCAGTGATGATGGAAAGCCGAGTGCGTCCCGATTCCTGAATCTCCTGGAGCAGGCGAACGACCCCTGCCCATGGGCGTACCTTCGATGGATCGACCCGCATGGGTGCAAGGGTTCCATCAAAGTCCAGCAATAATGCCGACTGGTTTGCTGTGGCCAGCGATTGGAAGAACGGCGCGAGACGGTTTAAGGATCGATCCATTCCCGAGTCGATCTGAATTGCAGGGAGTTCCAGCCTGCTTGCCATTTGACCCACCGCCTTGTCAAAGTTCTTCCTAGGCGAGCGTTCGCATTCGGAAACTGTCGTGACGCGTATCATGGCGCGACCATCCATATGCGCTACGTTCGCGAACCATGCGCGAGGACCTCATCTTCGATGCGCACGGCGCACACATCGGTAAGAACATTCGACGCCCATCGGTAAACATTGTGTTCTTTCACCTGAAGCCTCATGCGCTCCATGCGCAGTCGGCGCTCTCCCGGACTCATTTCAAGGCCAGTCCGGATTGCTTCAGCGACTTGCCGAATATCATAGGGATTTACCAACAGCGCATCTCTCAATTCCTGCGCTGCCCCCGTAAATCGACTCAGGATGAGCACGCCGTCGCTGTCTCTGCGGGCGGCTAGATACTCCTTTGCAACGAGGTTCATGCCGTCGTGAAGCGATGTTACGAGACATATGCCGGCGGCGCGGTAGTACCGCGACACTTCCTCATGACTGCATTGCCGTTCAATCAGGATCACCGGGCTCCAGCCCGATTTTTCAAACCGTCGATTGATACGCTCCACCGTTTCCTGCACTTGAACGCGCAAGGCGGCGTAGCTCGGAATGTGCGTGCGGCTTGGAGCGGCGATCTGTGCGAATACAACTTTCTCGATATACCACGGATGTTCCTCGAGCAGATGCTCAAACGCAAGCAGCCGCTCGACGATGCCCTTGGTGTAGTCCATTCGATCCACGCCTACTATGAGTTGTTTACCTTCGATGCCGAGTTCTCGATGCAACTCGGTGGCCGTGTTGTCGATGTTTTTGCTTTGTTCCTGTTCTGCGCTTGTCTCAGAGGAAGGCCGAACGGTGCCGTTGAATCGTTCTTCGACCGAGTTAGGAGTGTCGATGGAGTGTTCATCCCAGGCAACGCTGATGGGGAAGGGGCGAACCAGAGAAACGTGGCCATGCCGCCGAATGCTGAAATGTTCACGATCGGTTCTGGCTTCCAGCACACGGTCTACGGTGTCGAGGAAGTTGTTGCAGTGCGACTGGATGTGAAAGCCGATCACATCCGCCCCCAACAAACCATCCAGTAACTCGGCCTGCCACGGACATATCCCAAATGCCTCGGCATTGGGCCATGGTATATGCCAGAAGATGGCCACTCTGGCATCTGGCCGCGCCATCTTCACCAACCTTGGCAGCAACGCAAAGTGGTAGTCCTGAATGAAGACGATGGGATGCTCGGTCTCGCGCATTTCTTCAATCAGCACTTCCGCAAATTTTGCATTGACGCGCTGATAGTAGTCCCAGTCATTTGTGCGAAAGATCGGGCGTGTATGCGCGATATGGCAGAGCGGCCATATTCCTTCGTTTGCAAAGCCCTCGTAATAGCCTGCTTCTTCTTCAGGGCTAAGCCAGACCCGGCGCAGAGTATAGCGCGGGTCGTCAGGAGGGACGCGCAACCGGTCATATGCATCCACGAAAGCGGCGTCTTCATTGCCACTACCGTGTGCGATCCAGGTGCCGTCGCAGGCCTGGAGAACTGGCTCCAGAGCAGTGACAAGACCGCTGGGCGGCACAACGCATTCAATTGCTGATCCCTGTCGAACATGAATATAAGGCTCACGGTTGGATACAGCGAAGAGCTTGCCATTACCCAGGCGCTCACGAACATGTACCGCAAGCCGATGCGCGGTCCAGACGTGTTCCCCGGCGTCTCGCAGCTGTGCCTCGGTTTCCGCCGCTGCACGCGCGCGTGTGAGGTGTTCGGCAAGCGAAGTTACCTCATTGGCCAACGGAATGAGGAATCCAAACTCCTTCGCGCCGTCGCTCACCTCAGCTTTCCCTTGTCGCAGACGACGCAGCCACTCCGCGGCTCGGGTTACAGGCTGGAGGAGAAACCAGCGCACCATCAGCAACGTGACGACTGCAACCAGAACAACCATCGCGGCGATATTGAAAAAGCTGCGACGCCAGACGTCGACACCATCCCTGCGAATGTATTCGGCATCGGCCACCATGACCAATGCCCCTACGGTCCGCTGTCCGTTGTGCAGCGGGATAGCGTCCTCGTACCAAAGCCTTGCCGCCGCACCGGGCTGCGCAGGAGTTCGACCAGTGCTATTTGCTTCGCTACCTGTCGCTTGAGTGTCCGGAACCCTTACGAAGGCTGTGGCTTCTTTGCCTTCGATGATTGGGCGTTTCAGGAAATTTACCGGGAGGTTCCTTAATGCGAGGACATTACCCGTTTCTGCGAGTATCGTTCCGTTTGTGTCGTAGACCGCCAAGCCTGGTTGATCGGGATATTGGCGCAGGCGTGTGAGGAATTGTGGCAGTACCTCAGGATGATCGAGGGCCATCTGCTGTTCAACCTGCGGTTGCAAGCCGGCCCCCAGCCACTGCATGCGCCGCGCCAGATCGCTCCGCAACATATGTTTGTGCGCCAGAACATCAAAATAAGTAGACCCAACCGAAATGAGGGTAATGCCCACCAGAAGCGCAGCGACAAGGCGGATACGAAAGAAGTGCATAAATAAATTCTCCTTCTAGAGGGGAAGAGGGCAGGGGACGCGCGGCTCTCCATGAGAGTCTTCGGATCGCCAAGTCGATCTGCCCATTCACACATACCGAGGCACGCGGGTGGCCATTCAGGATCTAGTCTTTCAGATGCAAAGTAACCCGTATTCAACTCATCAAAAGGGTCATTTTTGCACACTTCGGTAAAATTTACACACCCCCTCCAGGGGCAACCGATGTGATCCCGCTGGTTGTTGAAGAAGGCATTTCTCCCAGCGTTGACTGTTAGGATAGCTTCAATCTCTGCTTCGGGAGCATCGAATGAAGGTCTGTCTCACATTTGCCGCACTCTTTTGGGGGCAAATTGTCCTTGGCCAAGCGCCTAATGCAACCCTGCCGGCGTCTCCTTCCACTGTCGTCTGGGGTTATTATTCTGCTAAGGCAAAACCAGTTCTTATCGTGCATTCGGGAGATACTGTTCGCATTCAGACCCTCTCCACATGCGGTTCTACGGAGCGGTTGGTCGGCGAGGGCGTCGCACCAACCGATATCCCCTCGTACAACGCCGACATTTATCGCGAAGTAAAGGACAAAGGCCCCGGCGGGCACATCCTCACCGGACCGCTGGATATTGCCGAAGCGGAACCGGGAGATGTGCTCGAGGTGCAGATTCTCAAAATTGACATCGATGTTCCATTTGCCTGTAACGGCTTCGGGACCGGGCGCGGATTTCTGCCCAACGATTACCCATACAGCCGATCGAAGATCATCCCGCTTGATCGCGACAAGATGGTTGCGCATTTTGCACCGGGCATTGATATTCCTTTGCATCCGTTCTTCGGCAGCATGGGTGTTGCCCCGCCTGATTCCGCAGGTCGTCTTGATAGCGCTCCGCCGTGGATGCATGCTGGTAACATGGACAACAAGGAACTCGTGGCTGGAACTACCCTTTACATTCCTGTTCATGCCAAAGGCGCATTATTCGAAGTCGGCGATGGTCACGCTGGCCAGGGCAATGGCGAGGTCGATATCACCGCAATGGAGACGTTCCTGACGGGAACATTTCGATTCATTATACACAAGGACCAACATCTGCTTTGGCCGCGCGCCGAGACTCCGACAAGTTACATCAGTATGGGCTTTAGTCCTGATCTGAAAGAAGCCACGACGCTCGCTGTGCGCGACATGATCAATTTTCTGGTGGAACAAAAGCACTTAAGCCGTGACGAAGCGTACATGCTCACAAGCGTGGCTGTCGACGTGGATATCACGCAACTTGTGGATGGCAATGTAGGTGTCCACGCCATGTGCCCGAAGAATATTTTTACCAAATAGCCGGTCTGCAACGAAGGATGAGTAGGCGAAACCCTCATCGCGGAAGAGCTTCGAGAGTTAACACCTGAAATGGTGCTAGATGGAATCGGTAAAGACTCCCGGCGGCTAGGTCGATGGATGACTGAGAAGCATCCTCAGTCCATGGGCTATGTGCTGAGTAGTGCAGCGCTGAGCCCATGGGCAGTTCGAATGCCTGGCTAATATCGACTGAAAAATCCTGCGGCCTGTCACTTGGATTGCGCAATGTCAGGATTCCTTTTTGCGGCGACCATGCAGCCCATCCATAGACAGAGAGCCAGCGCGGATCACCTCCGATCCAGTGAGTGTCTACCAGTGTAGAAGCATTTCGGCGCGACCATTTTGCCGCTTCCGCAAGAGTATCCCAATTTGCTTGCGAAAGTAGAGGTGGCGTGATGTAGAGTTCCTGCAACTGAGTTCCGGAGCCGAAGTAGGAGCGCACTTCATTGCGAAAGTCTCCATCGGGATCGGTCGAAAGATGAGGAGCCTTCTGTGCATAGACAATGCCATGCAGCATCAGAGAATTGAGAGGAAACAAACGGCCTGCCTTTACGACCTCGTCATAGGTGTCAGCATCGCGATATGTGATCCAACGTTCGCGGCTGGAACCGACACCGGCAAACTCCGTGTCATCTCCTCCACGCCAGATCGAGTCTGCATAGAATAGCCAGAATGGCGAAGGATAAGTCCCAGAAGTGAGGTTGATATAGAGGTCGGGCTTCAGTGTGCGAAGGTCCTCGATCAGATGAATGGCCGCATCAAAGTCGCTGCTGAAAGGGCTTCCCTTCACGACTTCCTCAGCATTCCCCGTGCCGTCCAGCTTGAACTGATTGACTCCATACTTCGTAACCATTTCTGTGACGGCGTCGTGAAACCGGGCGTAATACCTGGGATCCGATAATGCCAGTCCGCCATGGGCGATCTCATAGCCTGCTTTCTTCGCCGCAGCCAATCGCTCTTGTTTTGGCGGACCGTAACCACCCCAGGGTGATAGCCATATGCCCGGCGCAGTGCCGTATTCGGCGGCAGCACTGGTCAATGGTTCAAAGCCATCTTTGAAGTCGCTGCGAATCTTCCAAAGATCGTTGTGGTCGTCCCAGCCGTCGTCAAACAGATATGAGTCGAGAACCACACCGCGCTTCTTGTTTAGTTCTTCACCGATGGCGTGGATACGGTTGAGCGCGTCCTCTTGTGTGTACGGAGTGAAGAACCCAATGTCGAACCAGCTGTTGTAATGCAGAAAGGTTCGATAAGGGTGGGCGCGCTCACGTTCGATATAGCTGAGAAACGCGCGCCGCATTTGTCCCTGCGGCGCAATTCCGATGACGGAAGAGTACCGTGCCGACTGGCCTGCGCCGATCGGCGCTCCGCTATGGAGTTCGCTTACAGCGTGATCGCCGACGACGCTGCTTTGAGAGAGCGGCGACTCAAAGCCCAAGAAGAAGTTGCCTGCAACAAGCGGCGATCCCCTGACGAGACCCGCGCCTTGCGCTCCAGCTACACGCGCGTCGATCATACAAACGTCGTCTATAGGAAGCGCGTTGTTTTCGGATGTGATCATGAGGACCTGCCGGATGTAATGTGAATCCCGTCGCAGAATCAGTGCCCAATCAGCATGAAATAGCCCCTTGCTGTCCGCCAGAGCAATGTGCACAGCGATACCAGGCAAACGATCGGAATAACGAGACGCGGTAGGGTTTGGAATCAGGTTCTCCACTCTCGCAGCGCTATGAATCGTTAGATCGGAAGCCTGCAACACACCGATATCCTTCAGTTCGATGGAGAACGGTCCGTCGAGATGGACCGAGTGAATACCAGGAGACGCGGTAGCGCTTTTGTCGCGAATGACCAGACCCACGAGGTGTCCATCATGAATCTGCCAATCCGCCGCGATCTGGCGATTCTCAAGAGAGCCGCCGGTTCGCTCACTCAAAGTCACAACGGGGTCACCACTATCGCCGAAGTTAGAGCTTTGTGCAACTCCAGTCATGGCGATGGCAGGGTCGACGGATGCCAAAATCAAGACGAGGCGCAGGATAGGCCAACTTCGTTGCAAGTGTGCATTCCGCGGGAGCATGAGTATCTCGCTTACGTAGATTTATGAGTTGGATGGCATTGATTTCTGCCTACAAAAACAGCGGCCTCTAGCGTACCTGAGGGAAGCCAAGATCCACCTTGCTCGCGCCCGGGTTGGGCCAACGACTTGTCACGACCTTGGAGCGCGTGTAAAACTGCACGCCTTCCGGGCCATACATGTGCAGGTCGCCGAAGAGCGACGACTTCCATCCACCAAAACTGTAATAAGAAACGGGAACAGGAATTGGAACGTTGATGCCCACCATTCCTACCTCAACGTCAAACTGGAATTGTCGCGCAGCGCCGCCGTTCTGCGTGAAGATGGCTGTTCCATTGCCAAAGGGATTTTCGTTGATCAGCCGAAGGGCTTCGGCATAGGTGTCAACACGCACCACACTCAACACAGGCCCGAATATCTCGTGGTCATAGCAGCGCATTCCCGGTCTGGCATTGTCAATCAACGAGGGACCAAGGAAATAGCCGTCGCCAGTTGTCGCCGGGTCCAATCGGCCATCAACAGGAAGCGTCGCGCCCTCGGCAAGCGCCGCATCCAGATACGACGCCACGCGGTCGCGATGTTCGCGCGAGATCAACGGGCCCATTTCATTCGAGGGTTCATTGCCCGGACCTACTTTGATGCACCTCACTCGTTCGCGAATAGCCTCGATCAAGGGGTCCGCGACATTGCCTACCGCGAGCACGACGGAGATCGCCATGCATCGCTCTCCGGCCGCTCCGTAGCCTGCGGAGACGGCGGCGTCTGCGGCCATCGCAATGTCTGCGTCCGGCAGAACAAGCATATGATTCTTCGCGCCGCCCAGTGCCTGCACTCGCTTGCCGTTGCGTGTCGCCGTTTCATAGATGTACCGCGCAACAGGCGTCGAGCCGACAAAGCTGATTGCTTTGATCTCCGGGTGCTCCAGCAGGCGATTCACCGCAACCTTGTCGCCCTGCACGAGGGTCAGCACACCGTCGGGTACGCCTGCCTCCTTGGCCAACTCCGCAAGAAAAACGCTCGATGAGGGAACTTTCTCGGAAGGCTTGAGAATGAATGCGTTGCCACAGGCGATGGCATTCGACAGCATCCACAAGGGCACCATTGCTGGAAAGTTGAATGGAGTAATACCGGCTACGACGCCAAGCGGCTGGCGGATCTGGTACACATCAACGCCCTTGCTCGCCTGTTCAGAGTAACCGCCCTTGAGCATGTTTGGCACGCCGCAAGCGAACTCCACATTCTCGAGTCCGCGGGCCACTTCGCCCAACGCATCGGCACGGGTCTTGCCATTCTCGTGGCTGATGATTTCGGCGAGCTGTTCGCGATGCTCAACAATGAGATTGCGCAAGCGAAACATAACTTCGGCGCGTCGTGAGAGCGGAGTGGTGCGCCAGTCGAGAGCTGCTGTTTTTGCCGTTGCAACCGCAAGATTCACATCTTCCTCGGAGGCGAATCCAACCTGTGCAATGACCGCTCCAGTGGCAGGATTCGTGACAATGCCGCTGCGGCCTGATGTCGCCGCGACAGGCTTGCCGTTAATCCAGTGATTCACTGCCGATATAGCCAGAGTCTCTGTTGTGCCCATAACTCACTCCACCTTTCCAGCGTGTACAATTTTAATCATTGGAAGCAAACGCGCATCCGTTACGAGGCCCGAATCCAGTCGATGGTCTTCGAGGCGAGCCTGTCAAATGCTGCTATCGCCAGGGCGAGATGATCTTCGCGAGTATCTTCAATCCTGTTGTGGCTGATACCTTTCAGCGATTGCACAAACATCATGACAGTGGGAATTCCCGCACGCGAAACCTCGGCGGCATCGTGGAGCGGACCGGAGGGCATGCGATGCGAAGCGCCGGTAGTTTCTCGAATCACCTCTTCGCACAGTTCGATCAGAGTAGGATGAAAAGGTTCCGGAGCGATGTTCCAAATGCGTGACCATTCGACCGTGCATCCCTCCTCTTCCGCAAACTTGACGCTCTTTTCCTGTGCTTCGCGATACATCGTAGCCAGCACACCGGCGTCGAGATCTCGCTGGTCAAGTGTTGCTTCGCATCGCCCGACCACGGCGGTTACAATGCCCGGATATGTCTTGACGCTGCCCATAGTGCATACGGCATCAGGATGCTTCTTCGCGATGGTGCGTATCTCCAATGCGAGCTTCGCTGCCGCTGCCAGAGCATCACGCCGCGCAGTCATCGGGGTAGAGCCGGAATGTGCTTCCTGTCCATGGAAGGTGATGGCATGGCGCTCCACGCCTTTCGTTCCAAGCACCGCGGCCAGTGGAAGAGCCATCTGCTCAAGGACAGGCCCCTGCTCGATGTGCAGTTCCAGATACGATGAGGCATTGGCTCGCTCTTGTTGCGCATCTCCAATGCGATCGATCGCAACGCCGCACTGGGCGAGTGCATCCTCGAGATGAATTCCGTTGGCGTCGGTCCGCGAGCGGTCCGCTTCAATCGAATGCGTACCGGCGAAGGCGGAAGAACCGAATAGACTCCGCCCGAAACGCGCGCCTTCCTCATCGGCCCAATCAACCAGCCGGATTGTGACAGGAGGCTTGCCATCGAACTCGTGGGAGATGCGACGTAACACGGACAGGGCCGCGACCACTCCAAGGCAACCGTCCAGCCATCCGCCATTGGGCACAGAATCAAGGTGACTGCCCAGAATCAATGTCTTTTCGGAAGCGCCCGACAAAGTAGTCCAGCTATTGCCAGCCGCATCGTAATGGTGCTCAACCGGTAGATCACTAAGCTTAGAGAGAAACCACTCGCGTGCCTTGAGCCACATTGGCGTCCAGGCAAGCCGCTGTGCTCCGTGCTCGTCCGCAGTTACTTCGCGCAGCTCTTTCAGCAGCGATACCGCTGCTTTTGAGTCAACCGTGACCGCAATCCTTGCATCAGCGCACATGGGGCACCGCCTGCGCATGAGCCTTGGTAAGGTATTGCGGTTCGCGTCGCAGGAAACCTCCGCGGCCTGGCTCACCTACAAAGGCTCCGTCGCGTACCTGAATTTTGCCTCGAACAGTCACTATAGATGGCCTGCCGTCGATGGCAAAACCCTCAAATCCGTTGTAGTTGTTATTTGTGTGCTGGGAAGTGACGGAGATTATTCCCCGATAATTCGCGTCGTAGACGACCAGATCCGCATCCGACCCAACCTGAATTGCGCCTTTGCGAGGATACAGCCCGAAGAGTTTCGCGGCGCGCGTGCTCAACGCATCCACGAAACGGTGAATGTCCAGCTCACCGCGATTCACGCCGTAGGTATATATCAGGTTGACGCGCTCTTCGATGCCGGGGATGCCGTTGGGAATCTGCGTGAAAGCGCACGCTCCCAATAGTTTTTGTTCCGTATCGAAAGGGCAATGATCGGTGCCGACCGTATCGATCAGACCGGCCTTCAGAGCTGCCCATAGTGCTGTTTGGTTGCGTTTATCTCGCAGCGGCGGAGACATGATATGCTTCATTCCTTCGACACCCGCTCGTTCCGCAAAGGTCTTGTCCAAAAGAAAATGTGGGACAACCGATTCGACATGCAATCTGACCCCGCGCATCTTCGCTTCCATTGCGACGCGAAGGGCCGCGGCACAGGAGAGATGCACTACGTAGCCGGTAGCGTCCGTCTGCTCGAGGAAGGTAGCAAACCGCGTTGTGCCTTCTGCTTCGACCGCCTCGGGACGGCTTGGTTCATGCCACTCCGGTCCTGTCTTGCCTTTGGTTAACAGAAGTTGTTGCAGTTGGCTCACCAGCTCTGCATTTTCGCAGTGTGCGGTAGTGATCACGCCCAACTCAGCAGCTAGCTTGAGGGTGTGAAACATCTCTTCGTCTGTGACGCCGAAGAAGTTCTTGTAGGAAAGAAATATCTTGAAGGAGGTGGTCCCGTCCCGCACGATTTCTCGCAGCTGCCCTTCAGTTTTGGCGTCGAAGCGTGTCACTCCCATGTGAAACGCGTAGTCGCAGGCGCTGTTTCCTTCGGCCTTTTGCTTCCAGGTGTGATATCCCTCCAACGCGTCTTCGTTGCGCGAAGGGCAGACCATCTCAATATAAGTGGTTGTGCCGCCAATCAACGCGGCAACGCTGGCAGTCGCGTGCGTATCCTTTGCAAAGGTCGCCATGAAGGGCAGGTGGATATGTACGTGAGGATCGATAAAGCCAGGAAAGACCAGCTTTCCCGTGGCATCGATCACCTCGGCATCGGGCGGGGCAGCGATATTCTCCTGGATGCTAGTGATGACTTCGTCTTCAACGAGAATGTCGCCCAGGTAGCGAGCTTCCGCGGTAACAATCTCTCCACCTTTGATTAACAACGCCATTGGAAACTTCTCCGAACGAATGTTATAAGCCTCAGCATATTGCATGTCGAATTGGAGGCGGAATCACGAGCTAGTGAATATGAATCCCTACCTGTTCGCGGTACTCCTTCATCGCATCCCAGTCCTCAGTAATGTCGGTCCTCTGTTCCGAGAGTTCACTCCAGGTAACTGAGGACCGTTCTGCAGGTAATTCAACCATGGCAATGCAATTCTCTACCGGACATACGTTGTAGCAAAGCCTGCAACCCACGCAGTCCTCTTCGCGAACGACAGGGTGCGGACGCGTCTCCACTGCTTCCTGTTTACCATTAGATCGAATGTCGTAAGCGCCCGGTGCGACCAACTCACCTTGAGGTGAGACGAGGTCAATGCATTGATGCGCAGTATCGTTGCAGGCTACATAACAAAGGTTGCACTGGATGCACTTTCCCGCATCGATGCGGGCAACTGCTCGGTAGGAGAGGTCAAGGTTCTTGAACTCGGAGACACGATGCAAGCTCTGGCCGCAAACATCCGCAATGGTCGCGAAGCCCTTTTCATCCATCCAGTTGGAGAGTCCGTCACAGAGATCCTCAATAATGCGATAGCCATAATGCATCACTGCAGTGCACACTTGAAGACTCGATGCGCCCAACAAGAGGAACTGTGCCGCATCCTGCCATGTGGTTATGCCCCCCATGCCGGAGATCGGCAATCCTGAATTCGCGATGACTTTATCCGTGCCCAATGCAGCCAGCATATTCAGTGCAATTGGCTTTACGGCTGGCCCGGCATAACCTCCATGTCCGCCCTTGCCTGCGATACTCGGCGTCAACTCGAGGGTGTCCAGATCCACGCCGACAATCGAGTTGAGAGTGTTGATCAGGGAGAGCGCGTTGGCTCCGGCAGCAACGCCGGCGCGTGCGGGTAGAACAATGTTGGTGATGTTAGGCGTGAGCTTCATGATGACTGGAATCGTTGCCGCGTCCATGACCCAGCGCGTAATCTGCTCGCAGTATTCGGGAACTTGGCCAACCGCGGAACCCATGCCACGCTCGCTCATTCCGTGCGGGCACCCGTAATTCAACTCAATGCCGTCCGCGCCGGTATCTTCGATCTTTCGCACGATGTCGCGCCAGGCCTCGGGCTTCGCCTCGACCATCGCAGAAACAATAACGGCACGGTCTGGCCATGCACGTTTCACTTCGGCTATCTCGCGCAGGTTAATCTCGATCGGTCGGTCGGAAATGAGTTCCACATTGTTGATGCCCAGCATCCGCTGTCGTCCAAAATGCCACGCACCATACCGGTTTGACACATTCAGGACCGGTGCGCCGATCGTCTTCCAGACTGCGCCTCCCCAGCCCGCTTCAAAGGCTCTGTGTATCTGCGCGCCGGAGTTGGTCGGAGGCGCGGACGCGAGCCAGAAGGGGTTCGGCGACTTGATTCCGGCAAAGTTGATGCGAAGATCCGCCATGCTTACTTCACCTCCGTGGATGACGCAGCGGCCTCAATCTCAGTGAGTTTAGTCTCTTGGCCTAACTGCCTATGGACCGCCGCCGCTGCCAGTTTTCCATCCTGCACGGCCATCACGGTCGACGCCGCACCGCATGCACGGATGCAGTCGCCGATGGCAAATACCCCGGCGATATTAGTCTGGAAGTTCTCGTCCACGGAGATGAACCCTTTCTTTGTCGCAAGCCCAAGCAGCTTCGCCAACGTGGGCTTGTTCTGTCCAACAGCCTTGACGATCTGGTCCGCTTCAAGTACGAATTCCGAACCCTGCACCGGAACAGGCGCGGGGCGTCCGGATGCGTCCGGAGCTCCCAATTCGACACGGAGACATTCTAGGCCCACCGGTTGGCCATTCTCCAACAAAACGCGCGACGGCTGGCTTAGAAAGCGGAATTCGATCCCCTCCCTGCGGGCAAAATCGTACTCGTGTTCGTAGCACGTCATCTCGCGGTCGGTGCGCCGATACACCATGGTCACACGCTCAGAGCCAAGCCGCACGGCGATTGTCGCGCAATCCACCGCTGTGTTACCTGCGCCGATCACGATCACGTTTCGCCCCACGTTCAGAGCGTCACCGCCGGTTTTACTTGCTTCGATGAATTCCAGTCCATCAACAATTGCTTCCTCGCCATCAATTTCCAGCGTCGGCGTCCTACCCAGTCCGACGCTCAGCACAATGCTGTCGAAGTCACGCTGCAGGTCCTCGAGCGCTACGTCCGAGCCAAAGTTAATACTTGTTTTAATCTCAACGCCCATTCCGGCAATCATGCGCGCCTCGTCGAGAGCCACGTCGATGGGTTCGCGCAGAGCAATGATCCCGTAGGTCGAGAGTCCTCCCGGCAGATCGCGTCTTTCAAAAATAGTCACGGCATGCCCCAGTTTTGCCAGTTCGCCGGCGCATGAAAGGCCTGCCGGTCCGGCTCCAATGACGGCGATCTTTCTCCCGCTTGCGGTAGCCTTTACAACCGGATAATTGTCCGTTTCCCGGGCGTGATCCATCGCAAATCGCTGCAGTCGACCGATGGAAATTGGCTTGTGTTCCGCCCCAAGCACGCAAGCGCCTTCACAAAGTTCCTGCACTGGGCAAACGCGCGCGCAGGTGGCGCCCAGAAGGTTGGAGGCAAAGATAGTCGCCGCCGAACCCTTCAGATTGCCGGTCGCTATCTTCTTGATAAAACGTGGAATGTCGATGTGGGTCGGGCAGGCATGCGTGCAAGGCGCGTCATAACAAAACAGACAGCGGTCTGCCTCGACCGCGGCCTCATGCCGGGTCAGTGGTGGCAATTGTTCCGCCAGAGCGTTCCCGGTATCATTGAACTCCGATTCCATTGATCGACTCCTTTCCGTGATACTTCTTTCGCTTTCGTGCTCCCTGGCTGTCTGAAGTAATTGTGTCTACAAATCAGCCGCTCGGAGCAGATGCCAGTCAAGTGGGAGTTTTTATGCTAGCGCATATCCGCCAGAATGAAGAGACAGTTTGTTCAAAACGGGCAGATTGCTCATGTCGATGAGTCAGGATGTGCTCACCATTCCGACGGGTGGACTGGAAGTTGGCGGCTACGCAGCAGAGCTTCTCCCGCATACCCCTCTCGTTTCGCCGCACGTATCGCCTCGCCGAAATAGACGGAAGCCGCATCCGCATCCGATTCAGAAACCCGGTGATGTGGCTCTGCACGAGTGTGCCGGCTTTTCCATGTCAAGCGGTAGAACCCAATCCACTGCGCCGTTCCGGTCATCGATGGCATAGCTTGCCAGTGACTGGCGGCTGCGAGCCCCGCACGGTATTTATCGAATTCGAAATAAGCGGTGGTCTTGAAAAATCCCGTGCGGTGGAACATTGCCTCAATGGATGTAGGATGTTTTCCGGTTTGCAGAGGCTCCATGAGCGCAGACGGATGGAAACGGTCCCGTGGGCGATAACAAGCTGGAGCGACAACAACATCTGTTCAGACCATCCAAAATCCACATCTGGCATGCCGAGGATCTCGATTGAGGGGCCAGTCGTCGTTCAGTCTACTGGCGGAGATCATCCTTGCCTGTGTTGGAATCGTTGGCGGAGGATTCAGCCTCAACCCAGTCGGCCTCTGAATCCTATTGCAAATGTTTTTTGGAGGTGGTCTTGCGTTCGTTGAAATTTAATGTATCATCCAGTCATCTAGATGACATAAACCTTTGATCGGAAATTAACTCACGGAAGACATTCAGTAGAAGCTAAGTCTACCGACGTACGATTTTCTGCTTTTTGAGGCAACCCCAGAAACGTGCTTCTCTTGTCGGGATGCACGAATGACTCCCCGTTTGACCCTACGGGAGCTGTGCGTTTTATGGGAATTCACTTCGGTTCGTTCCCCAGGGGTGCGCCGAATGCCCATGCGGTTATCTCCGATGGGCTATCGGCTACTCCTGTTTCAAAAATAGACTGCCGGAACTTCTTGAGGAGGACAGGGTGAGGATTGTACGCAGCTTTTTGCGAGATGCGTCTTTGCGCGGACCAGGCGCGGGCTATGCGCGAATGCTTGGAGTCTTGCTAGCGTTTGCTATGTTGTTTGATTGTTCGTCAACTCTTGCGCAAACCATTACAGGCGCGGTGCGAGGCACCGTCACCGACTCGAGCGGAGGGGTTCTCGCCGGAGTCAGTGTCACTGCCACAAACGTCGCCACAAATGTAAAGACTGGCACTCTTACCAATCATGATGGCATCTACAATATCCAGTTCTTACCTATCGGTCCGTACGTCATCACAGTAACAAGCGCAGGCTTCGAGACTTCATCGATAGGCCCATTCACGCTGGAAATCGACCAGATCGCCAAGATTGACGCGCAACTGCAAGTCGGAAGCACCTCAGCCACGATCGATGTTTCATCGGACGTCTCGCCGCTGCTCCAAACCCAGGACGCCACGTTGGAATCGACCCTTTCCAGCAATACGCTCGCGAGTATGCCATTGAACGGGCTGAACTTCCAGTTCGCGACATTGTTTGTGCCCGGTGCGGTCAACCCCAGCCTTGCGAACATGGCCGCTGCAGACGGCAACGAGCGCGACCAAGACGCGACCGGGTCGCCCTCCTTTAATGGAAACCGGGCGCAAACCAACAACTACGTTCTCGATGGCGTCGAGATGAACGAGACGATCAACAACTTCGCGGCCTATAACCCCGCTCCCGACGCCATTCAGGAGATGAGGGTAATCACAGGCAACGCCAATGCCGAGTATGGGAACGTCAATGGTGGAGAGATTATTGTCGTCACCAAGGGCGGAACGAATCAGTATCACGGTAGCGCGTATGAGCTGTTCCAAAACAATTCGCTGGGCGCCAATTCCTGGGCCAATAACTATGCCAGCATTCCCGCCACCGCGTTTACGCAAAATCAGTTTGGCGCAACCATCGGTGGACCGATCAAGAAGGATAAGCTTTTCTTCTTCGGCGACTATCTGGGCTTCCGATATCATTCCGGAGGCGAGGCGGCAGCCACTGTGCCGACCGTCCGCATGCGCACCTGTACGCCGAACGGCGGTGTGACGACTTGCGACTTCTCGGAGCTATTGACCCAACAATTCGGAAACATCCAGCTTTATAACAACCAGAACGGGCACGGTTTCGCGAACGCCACTCCGTATGCCAACAATCAGATTCCGCTGGTCAGCCCAGCGGCTAAATTTCTGTTTGCCAATCCAACTGCCCTTCCGCTCCCCAATGCAACGCCCCGGCCCGGCGAAGGGGATTTGGACAACTACGATGGATATACTAAGGGCCAGACGCAGAACAATCAGGGCGATGTGCGCGTCGATTACAAGGCGACTGACAGGGACGCAGTGATGGGCCGCTATACAATCGGTGATGCCTTCGATTTCTACCCCAAAGCCCTTGCTCCTGTGTTTTTTCCAACGACCAACGACTATCCTTTCCAGAGTCTGGTCACCAACTGGGTCCACACATTTTCGCCTTCCATCGTGAATGAATTCCGTGCGGGATTTACGCGTACGGTGTTTGACAAGGGTGTACCGGGAGACCCTTCCGGCATATTCGGAACAGATGGCGACAACAAGATCGGACTTCCGTTTGCCAATCAGCCCTACCCCGGCTTCAGTGAAATGAACTTTGGCAGTTGGGAAAGCAACATCGGGACCACTGCGATCGTCACCCAGTTCCATGAGAACAATTTCTACTATGGCGATAACCTCACCTGGCAGCGCGGCGTACACACGCTGAAATTCGGTGTCCAGCTCTTGCGCTACCAGCAGAATATCTACTATGCAGGCAATGCTGGCGCCCTGGGTTCATTTGGCTATTCGGGACAGTACACAGCCGACGAGGCTCTCGGTTCGCCTGGCTATGGCTATGCCGATTTCGTTATGGATCAAGCCGGTAGCGCTCAGGTAGGCGGTGTATCCGGGGATAACGGGCAGCGCCAGTATCGCAATGCATACTATGCGCAGGATGATTGGAAACTGCGCTCCAACCTCACGGTAAATCTGGGCGTGCGCTATGCCCACGACCAGCCTATTTACGAGGTGAACAACAAGGAGGCCAGCGTTAACCTCTCCGATATGTCGGATATCTCGGCGTCGGGCATCGAATTTGCCGGAAGGGATGGCAACAGCCGAGCACTATACAACCCGACGTATACGGAGTTCATGCCGCGTCTCGGGTTCGCCCTCCAAGTCAGTCCCCGCTTCGTGATTCGTGGCGGATACGGAATGACCGACGACCTGGAAGGCACAGGCGTAAATTGGAGAATGACACAGAATGCGCCGTTCCAGAGCAGTTTTGTGGCCGCACCAACACCTCCCACGCCCACCAGCAGCGGCCTCACGCCATTGCCCCTGGAAAACGGCTTTAACCTGTCTTCTTCGGCCAATCAGGTGAGCTACTCCAATTACAACGCATGGGACCCGCATCTGAAGCCGGCGCTCATCCAGCAATTCAACCTGGCATGGCAAGTCATGATTGACAGCAAAACTTCCGCGCAGGTCGGATACGTAGGGGAGCTTGGCCAGCACTTAGTTACCCCAACGGAGGCCGACCAATTTACAACGCCTGCTTCTGGAGTTCTGGCGAATGGCGATTGCAGTGGCATTATCGCGCCTGCTGCGCCTGCCTGTAACTTGGTCGGCAACGAAGGAAATCTGCAAGTTACCGAGTCCGAGGGATACTCAAACTACAACGCGATGCAGGCCACTATTCGCCACCAGAATTCCAAGGGGCTTGAATACACCTTCAACTACACATGGTCGAGGGCGATGACCAACAATGCCGGTTTCTATGGTGTCTCCGGCGTTGCCGAAACCTCATCATTCTTTCAGGACTTTCGCAATCCCCATGGGGATTACGGCCCAGCCGGTCAGGATACCCGCAACGCATTCAATGGTTATTGGGCCTATCAACTACCCTTTGGCCGCGGACAGAAGTTTGGCGCCAACTGGAACCGCGCGGTGGATGAGGCGGTTGGTGGCTGGAAGATTTCTGGGAGCGTCGTTATGTACTCCGGTTTCCCTCTCACCATGGGCTCCTATGAGAACTACTACGTGAACAGCTGGGCCGCACATGCAATGCAATTCAGGTCGTTGAGGATTGCGCATCGGACGACACAGAACTGGTTCGGCACCGATCCATCCGCGAGCCCATGCCTGGCTGTCGACAGCAATGGCAACACGATTGACAACGGCACCTGCGCATACGGCGGTGAGTCATATACGCAATTTGGAAACGCGCAGAACGGTTCTGAGCGCGCACCCGGCTATCGCCAAGTGGACCTGTCCGCGTTCAAGACCTTTAACATCACAGAAGGGCAATCCCTTCAGTTGCGCGGAGAAGCTTTCAACGCTCTCAATATTGCAAGTTATGCACCGCCGAACAACAACCTTTACTCGCCTCAGTTGGGACTGATCACCGCTACGAATTCTTCTCAGCGAATTATGCAGGTATCGCTGCATTACAGGTTCTGATCGTGAGCCACCTGTAACCTTTAGATCGGAGGATTGCTCGGCAGAACAATCCTCCGGAACTTTCACGCGAATTGCTAGAGCGATTGTCCAATACAAACAGTCAATGAACGCTTAAACTTCAACTAAGTCTTATCATCACCAGGAAACGCACAATGGGTTTGAATGCGCTGGATCTTGGAGTCATCGTTGCCTACCTGGTGGGGGTGACGCTCTTCGGATTGAGTTTTGGACGCAAGCAGCAAACCCTAAAAAATTACTTTCTTGCGGGAAACACCATTCCGTGGTGGGCCATCTCGCTCTCCATTGTGGCGGCGGAGACCAGTACGCTGACCGTCATCAGTGTGCCAGGAATGGCGTATGACAAGAACTTTACGTTTCTCCAACTGGTGCTCGGCTATCTGATCGGGCGCACCGTCGTCACTTTCATTTTCATCCCGCAGTACTTTCGTGGCGAGATGGTTACCGCATATCAACTGATGGAGCGGCGCTTCGGTCATACATTGCGGACTCTGACCGCGGGGATGTTTTTGCTGACGCGGGCGGCAGCGGAAGGTGTGCGTGTCTTTGCCGTTGCGATTGTTGTACGCATCGCACTCGGCGCTTGGCTTACCGGGCTCGATGATTTTCAGCGCGATTTTTGCGCCATTGCCATCGTGACCGTGCTTACGTTGATCTACACATTTGAAGGTGGCATGGCGGCCGTGATCTGGACCGACGTTGTGCAACTGACGATCTATGTGGCAGGCACAGTGGTTGGCTTCTTCACGATTCTGCACTTGGTGCCTGGCGGCTGGGACACCGTGCATGCTGTGGCTGGTCAAGCCGGGAAGTTTCGCGTATTCGATCTCTCGTGGAATCTCAATACAACTTATACCCTGTGGTCGGGAGTGCTGGGCGGGGCCTTTCTAACCACCGCGAGCCATGGAACTGACCAGCTAATCGTGCAGAGACTTCTCTCTGCGCGTAACGCGCGGCAATCTCAGATAGCGTTGCTCTCCAGCGGGATCGTCATTCTCTTTCAGTTCTCGTTGTTTCTGTTGGTTGGCACAATGCTGTTTGTGTTTTACCGCGTCTTTCCTTCAACTGTAGCTTTCACCCGCACAGACACCATATTCCCGACGTTTGTGGTCACTCGCATGCCACACGGAGTAAGTGGGTTGCTGATCTCGGCCATTCTCGCCGCGTCCATGTCCAATTTAAGCGCCGCCTTGAACTCGCTCTCATCGACCACGATCGTTGATTTCTATGCGCGCCTGCGCCCCCACTCATCGGAGAAGCACCGCGTGCAGGTTTCAAGAATTGCCGTGGTGGGATGGGCTGCATTGTTGTTCGGGTTGGCGCTGCTCGCGCGCAATGGTGGCAAGGTGCTCGAAATGGGCCTCTCGATTGCATCGGTAGCCTACGGTGCACTGCTCGGGGTCTTTCTCCTGGGAGTCTTGACGCGCACGACCACCGAACGCGGCGCAATGATAGGGATGGTCGGTGGATTTGCCTTGAATCTCTACTTATGGCTATGCACGGGTATATCGTTCACCTGGTATGTGCTAATGGGCAGCGTGACAACATTCGCGATTGGTTACGGTGCAAGCCGTGTTATGCCTCGAAATGAAAACATAAGCCAGGCTGAGGAACTGAGATGAAATTGAAGAAACTGACAACAGAAAGCCGCAATCGTGATACGGAAAAACTCGATACCATGACCGCTCTCGAATTAGTTACGGCGATGAACCGCGAAGATGCAGCTGTACCGCGTGCCATCGAACGTGTGTTGCCGGAGATTGCAAAGGCAGTCGACCTCATTGCGGGCCGTCTGGCCACAGGCGGACGACTTATCTATGTTGGCTCAGGAACGAGTGGACGCATTGGGGCTCTCGACGCATCGGAGTGTCCTCCAACATTCAGTACGAACCCGGAGATGGTTCAGTTCCTCATCGCAGGTGGTGAATCGGCTCTGACGCAATCGTCGGAGGGGAGTGAAGACTCCGAGGAAATGGGGCGCAGTGACATAGCTGCACGCGATCCCGGCGATTGCGATGTTGTCGTGGGGCTTGCCGCCAGTGGGTGTACGCCATACACCATCAGTGCGCTCCAGTATGCCGGGAGCAAAGGAGCCACAACCGTAGCCATCGCCTGCAATCATGACTCCGCCCTCGGCAGGGCAGCCGACATACAGATTGAAGTTGAAGTGGGACCGGAAGCGTTGACCGGTTCGTCGAGACTGAAAGCCGGTACAGCACAGAAGCTGATCTGCAATATGCTGACCACTGGTGCAATGGCCAGGATGGGTTATGTCTACAGCAATTTGATGGTCAATCTACATTTGACGAATAAGAAACTGCTGGAGCGCGGCATCGTGATTCTGGAATCCCTGGCAAACGTCAGTCGCGATGCAGCTCTTCAAGTGTTGGAGACCGCGGACATGAGTGTTCCTGTTGCACTGGTGATGCTGAAGGCGAATGCAAACAAGAGTGAGTCGCTGGAACGGCTGCGCAAGGCAAAGGGCAATGTACGCAAGGCAATTGAGGGTTAATATGTTGAAATCGTTGAAGGTAATTCGGCGTTGCCGGAAGATATTGTGTCTCCTGGTCTTATCTCTCGCAGCAATTGGTCAGCTGCATCTCCTTGCGCAAAATTCGACGCCCGCTAAACAGTCGCGTTTTGCGGCGATCGACGTCATCATGGAAGAAGCTGTTGCCGAAGGGAATATCCCAGGTGGCGTCGTACTCATCGGACATGACGGCAAAGTTGTCTATCGCAAGGCGTATGGATGGCGTTCGATTGAACCGACGCGCGAGGTCATGACGCCAGACACAATATTCGACTTAGCGTCTCTGACCAAGTGCATCGCAACGACCTCGTCCGTAATGAAGCTCGTTCAAGAGGGAAGAATTCGCCTCAATGCACCGGTGGCCTCTTATCTGCCCGAGTTCGCGCAGAACGGAAAAGGGGACATCACCGTCAGAGAGCTATTGACGCACTTTTCAGGTCTGCGCCCCGACCTTGATTTAAAGGAGCCATGGCAAGGCCGCTACATGGCATATAACATGGCCATGCAGGAAAAGCCTGCTTTTCCTGCTGGCACACGCTTCGTCTACAGCGACATCAATTTTGAGACACTCGGTTTTCTGGTCGAGAAGGTCTCCGGCATGCCGCTAAACGACTACGCACAAACAAATATTTTTGCGCCACTGGGCATGAACGAAACGCGCTATCTACCCCCCAGCGAGTGGTCGTCGCGTATTGCTCCAACGCAATACGATGAGCAGGGCAAGATGCTGCGCGGCATAGTCCATGACCCAACGGCGCGGCGGATGGACGGCGTTGCAGGACATGCGGGCCTATTCTCTACCGCAGACGATCTGGCGAAGTTTGCACAAGAACTACTAGGCGGAGATAGAGTCCTTAGCCGGCTGATCGTGGAGAAGATGTCCACTCCGCAGCAGCCAGCAACAGCGCCAACACTGCGCGGATTGGGTTGGGATATCGATTCTCCCTTCGCCACCAATCGCGGGGAACTGCTGCCGGTGGGGTCTTACGGACACACTGGTTTCACTGGCACCTCGCTTTGGATCGATCCGGTCACGAACACTTACATTATTATCTTGACCAATGCTGTTCATCCCAACGGTCACGGATCAGTCGTTTCGCTGCGCACCCGCATAGCGAATGCTGTTACCGCGTCGCTCGAACTTACTGTCAGTGAGAAAGAAAAGCTTCGTCTTGCACGCATCACCGGATACAACGAATCCATCATGGCGGAGCGGCGTGTAACCGTGCGCAACGGTGAAGTAAAGACTGGCATCGACGTGCTGGAAGACCACGGATTCAGCGAGCTTCACCCGAATCCAAGCCATCCCATACGAATCGGATTGGTGACCAATCAGACCGCTTTGGATTCGCACGGCCAACGGACAGCCGACGCTCTGGCGCATACTCTAGGACTGCAACTCGCCGCGATCTTCAGCCCAGAGCATGGCGTTGCTGGCGCGCTTGACACAACGGAGATCGGCAACTCAAAGGACGCGGCTACCGGCGTGCCTATCTATAGCGTTTACGGCGACACGGATGCAAAGCGCAGGCCCTCGGAGACGCAACTCGCCGGTCTGGATGCGATTGTCTACGACATTCAGGACATTGGCGCACGCTTCTACACATACGAAAGCACGCTCGGCTATTTTCTCGAAGCAGCGGCGAAGTCGGGCAAAGAGGTTGTTGTACTCGATCGACCGAATCCGATCGGCGGCTTTGCAGTACAAGGTCCCATCGCCGATGCGGGACGTGAGGCATTTGTCAGTTATTGGAAGACCCCTGTGCGTCACGGCATGACGGTTGGAGAACTGGCGCGGATGTTCAACGGCGAGCGAGCCATCGGCGCAAAGCTAACCGTGGTTCCAATGGAAGGATGGATGCGCGGCGATTGGTACGACTCAACCGGTATGGTGTGGATCGACCCTTCTCCGAATATCCGTAGTCTTACCGAGGCGACGCTCTATCCCGGCATTGGAATGATCGAAGGCTCGAATATTTCCGTTGGCCGCGGAACCGGCACACCGTTTGAGTTGCTCGGCGCACCATGGGTCGATCCGGCGGCGCTTGCCCAGTATTTGAACGAAAGAGCGATAAATGGCGTGCGCTTTATCCCTCTTCACTTCACTCCCAATGCTTCTATCTATGCCAATCAAAAGTGTGGCGGCGTGAATATCATCCTTACCGACCGCGAAGCTCTCGATGCGCCTGAACTTGGGTTGGAGATCGCCAGCGCCTTGCACCATCTCTATCCCGGCCAATACAAAGTCACTGCGCTCGACGGCTTAATGCGCAACAAAGCCTCATTGGACGCGCTCACAGATGGGCAGGATCCAAGACGGATTGCCGAAGACTGGCAGGATGCTCTTGAGGTCTTCAAGCCCATACGCGCGAGGTATCTCCTCTACTGAGCCGCGCTATCGTACACCGAATACCGAATCGAAGTAAGCTTCCGTTCGGCTCAGGCAGTCGCGGTTTAACTAGGTTGTTTAAAGAAGGAGCATTGTGACCGTTACAAAATGTGTCTCTGGCGTTCCATGCCAGTCGAAGATCGCGGGTAACATCTCAATATTTGTCAAACGAACAAGCAGTCTTCTCACTGCCGGTATTTGGATCATTGCTTTGTTCATGCCGATGGCGCGAACTGGCTGGGCACAGGAGTCTGTTCCACATCCGAACTTTGTTGTGGCAAAGCCCGTCATCAATATGTTCGCGAAAGCGGAGGACAATAGCGAAGTCATATCGCAAACTATCTACGGGACGGATGTAGCGACGCTCGAAAAGCACGCAGACTGGTATAACATCCGCACTGCGGACGGATACACAGGATGGGTCGAGGCGTCCGGTTTGAAGGCACTCGATGCCGGAACGTACGCCCCCGACGATCGATTGGTACGAGTCGCGGGACTGAGCGTCAACATTTATCGCGATCCAGACGTGACCACACACGCCCCTGTGCTCCAATTGCCATGGGAAGCGCGTCTGGAGTTGACCTCTGAAAAACGAGATCGCTCCTCACGCTGGCTGCAGGTCCGCTTGGTCGACGGACAAACAGCGTGGGTACAACAAGGAGACGTAGCACAAGATGTCTCTCCGCTGACCATCGACGAGATGCTTCAGTTGGCGAGGAGATTTCTCGGCATCACTTACACCTGGGGTGGCGTCAGCAGCTTCGGTTTCGACTGCTCCGGGTTTACGCAAATGCTGGAGCGCCAGCGTGGAATCATCATGCCCCGCGACGCAGATATTCAAGCTGCCTGGAGCGGTGTGACAGCGGTTGAGCGCAAAGATCTGCAACCGGGAGACCTGTTGTTCTTTGGCGGGAGCACCGGCAAGATCACCCACACTGGAATGTATATTGGCGGCGGCCAGTTCATCCATGACACAACACACGAGCATCCAGGCGTTCAAATCAGCCGCCTGGATGACATGCCCTGGACAAAGATTTTGGTCGCGGCGAGGAGAGTAAAGTGATGAATAGACGAGATTGGATAAAGACTGCGGGTGCGGCTGGCCTGGCTTCGATGCTGCCAGCAGAGGTGATAGGGATGCAATCCAAGCCATCGCAGGATAAGTGCGACGTCCAGAGCGGCCTGAAGCGTCTGATGCTGCGCCACACCTGGACCACGACCATGTCTTCCAGCGCGTATCGAGATACGGTGCAGGTTCAGTACCGGCGAGATGGAATCACCGGTTATGGCGAGGGGGCTCCCATTATTCGCTACAAGGAATTTCCGGAAGAGGCCCGCAAGGCTATCGAAGCGATCGCTTCTCAGATCGTCGCGGGCGATCCTCTCATGTATCAAAAGTATCTTGCGCAGTTGCGCGGCTTACTCGGCAGTCATCAACACGCAGCTATGGCAGCCGTCGACATTGCTATCTTCGATTGGCTCGGCAAGAAGATGGGAGTTCCACTCTATCAATTCCTCGGACTTGATCCTGCCGATGCTCCGATCACAGATTTTTCCATCGGGATTGATACGCCCGAGATCACCCGCCAGAAGACCCGCGAGGCCGCGGACTTTCCCGTACTGAAGGTCAAGGTAGGGCTGCAATCCGACGAGGAGACGATCGAAGCTGTACGCAGCGTTACAAAGAAGCCGATTCGCGTGGATGCCAACGAGGGATGGATAGATAAGGAAGAGGCCATTCGCAAAATCAACTGGCTTGAGACGCAGGGGATCGAATATGTAGAACAACCCATGCCGGCACATATGATCGAAGAAACAAAGTATGTGCGCAGCAAGGTTCACCTCCCTATCTTCGCCGATGAAGCCTGCACGGATATCAATATGATTCCCCATCTTACCGAAGCCTTCGACGGTATCAATGTAAAGCTCGACAAGGCGGGCGGCATCCTGGAGTCCCTTCGATGGATTCAGGTAGCTCGGGCGATGAACTTGAAGGTGATGCTCGGCTGCATGGTCTCTAGTTCCTGTTCGATTACGGCAGCCGCGCACTTGTCGCCTCTGGTGGATCATGCAGATCTAGACGGCAACCTTCTGGTGGCAAATGATCCCTGGGTCGGTGTCCGAGTGGAAAAGGGAAAGCTTCTGTTGCCCTCGGGGCCGGGACTAGGACTGACCACGTCGCATGGCTAAAGAGACCGCGCGGT
This sequence comes from Acidicapsa acidisoli, assembly GCF_025685625.1. Lineage (NCBI taxonomy): Bacteria > Pseudomonadati > Acidobacteriota > Terriglobia > Terriglobales > Acidobacteriaceae > Acidicapsa > Acidicapsa acidisoli. The sequence continues at coordinate 70,426 of NZ_JAGSYI010000006.1, read as the reverse complement.
AAACGCCGCTCGAATGCCGAAGTGTCCGCCTATCCACGCTGCACTTCGGTAGCTTCAAGGATTACACCGATCTCTGGCTTAACTGATGCTCGTTCTATGGGAAGCGACTGGGTAGAAATCTTATCCGAGCTCGATTGATTGCTTCATTGGAATATCGCCTTTGTTCGAAATGGCTCCTCCGGGCTATGATGGATAGCACCGCCCTCAGTTCCATATTCATAAGTCGGAAAGAGTGGAATTCGTGTATACCGAGTCAGGGCGCTCTACCGGTTACATAGATCTTCATGAACTCTCACCACGGGTGTACCAGGAAGGCAAATGGACGGAAATAAGAAGCGACGCCCGTTACCGCTGGACCGCAGAAGCGGCATTCCTCTTTACCACCAGATTCAGCAGCGCTTGATGGATCAGATCCGATCTGGTGAGATCAAAGAGGGCGAACCTGTCCCTTCGATTCAGAAAATCGCCGCCCGGATGGGGGTCAGTCAAATGACCGTCCGCCAGGCCGTCAAGGCGCTGTGCGATCTTGGTGTGATTTACAGTCGTCAGGGCAAGGGCACATTTATCTCTGGGATAAAAATCGAGAGAGATTTCCGTCACGTACTCTCCTTCAGCGAAGAGATGAAAGATCGGGGCGCGACCCCTCACTCCGAGCTTCTGTCGTTCAAGATTCAGCTACCAAACCAGGAGACGAGAGATGCGTTGAGGTTGGGCGAGAAGGAAAAGGTCTTCTGCCTGCGCCGCGTTCGTTATGCGGATTCTCTGCCGATGGGGATTGAGTCCAGCTGCCTGCCCACGCATCTCTGTCCGAATCTGCTCGAGACCTACGATCCTGCTATGTCGCTGTACGAGGAGTTGGCCGAGCAATACGGGATACAAGTGATTGTCACGGATGAGGTCATTGAAGTGGGCAAGGCGAGTGCCGAAGAAGCACGGCTTCTTCAGATTCATCCGAGGAGCCCCATCTTCTTGTTTACCAGAGTTTCTTACCTCGAAGATGGAAAGCCGGCTGAGCACGTAAAGTCATCCTACAGAGGAGATCGCTATAGAATCGTCAATCGACTAATGCGCGCTAAACGCGAACTGACTCCTTCGCCGCTAATGACATGAGAACTACCAGGGCAGCATGGAAGGACGCATCGGAATTACAAAGACTACGAACCATGCCAGTGGAGATTTAACCGGGCATATGCCCGTTGTGTGATACGTCTCAATCGCTATGCGAAATTATGTCGGGCATGTTTTTCTGCCGCTTGCCAATCGTGCAATTTGGAGGAGATGATAAATATCAATGAACAGTCAATCATCTAGAGGTCTATTTCAAGCAGTGTTGTTGGGAATGTACTTTGGGTTTGCAACATACATTGCGAGCGCTCAACCGGTTTCCGAAAACCTCACGGCACAAGTTGATCAAATAGTCGCAGCCCATCAGGGGAAAGTTGCCCTCTATGCGGAGGCTCTGGCTACGCACCAAGTCCTCGCAGTCCATGCCGATGTTCCGGTGCAGACTGCGTCCGTTATCAAACTCGCCATGTTGTATGAAGCTCTGGAAGAGATCCGCGCTGGTAAAGCCCGTTGGGACGAACCCATCGTCTTGAAAAAAGAAGACCAGGTTGGAGGTTCAGGCATTCTCCAATTTCTAGATGCTCCTCTTACGCTAACCTTGCGGGATGTCTTGACTTTGATGATCGACCTTAGCGATAACACCGCAACGAACCTGATGATCGACCGCTTTGACGTGGCGAGCGTGAATACGCGCATGGAGTCGATTGGTCTGCCAAATACGCATCTCTACAAGAAGATCTTTAAGCCCTCCACCGAGCCAATGCCGGCCGATCAACCAAAATTTGGCCTGGGAAAGACAACCGCACATGAGATGGCTTCACTGATTACCCGTTTCAGCCGATGCGAGCTTTCCAGTGGCGCCCCGACAGCTTCCGACCTATCGCTCTGCTCCACAGCGGTCGAAATGCTACAGCATCAGTTCTATCGAGACGCCATCCCACGGTACCTGGAGTCGCTCGACAGCAGCGAACACGGAACAGCCATTGCGAATAAGACTGGCTCCTTAAATGCCGTACGCAACGACGTAGCTCTCATTGGAACGAAAAAGGGCCTTCTTGTTCTGTCTGTCTTCACCTACGACAATGTGGATCAGAGTTGGCAAAGCGATAACTCCGCCGAATTGATGATGGGCAGGCTGGCAAAAACAATTATCCAATCCTGGGCGCCCGATGGCCTTTCTCCGGATACTCTGAAACAGGTCCCAGCAACGCGCTAATCGACATTCGTATGCTGATCAATAAACTTCCACTTTGCCGCTCGTGATTCAGCCTTGACGAATGAGTTGGCGGTTTGGCTTCGACTGAAATTCAGGGGCAAAAGAAGGGATCATCCTTTTAGAGATCAGGAACATAATCCAATTATTCGTCGCCGGAGTTTTCATCCCGCTTTTGATGCAGCTAGCCAATTTCTAAGTCTTCTAGGTCGCCCAGTTACTAGTGATAGGTGTCGAGGCTGATCTTCAACTCCGCCGCAGCCTCCGCCTACGGGGTGCATGCCCCAACGAGGGAGCGAGCGTACGAATTGTGTCTTGGACTGCACGCCGTTTGTGGCGTGCGCTATCTCGGAGCCCGGTCCACGCTGCGTAGATTGTCCAGAATTGCTCCTCGAATGCGGATCTGTACATAACTGAAGTTTGGCGGCGTGCTGATGGGCGACATAGTGTGCAGCCCATATGACAAGCGCATAGGCCGACAAGGAGACGCAATGATTTTGGACTTATTTGACTGCGCCATGGGATAGCTGGTTTAAAAGCCTCCTGACGTTCGCCCAGGCCTGCGATGTCACTGCTGATTGGTCGTGCAAGACTGCTATGTGTCATATGTGCGAGTAGGCGCTTCTCGATGGAAATGTTCGCTATGCACAGAGCCCCTCTATCGGTCCGCAATGGGCCATATTCAGTCAAGAATTGAACCCTCATTCCTATTTGACCATCCAGTCAGTCAGCAGTATCATCATAGGCAGGGGATTCCGTGAGATACACAGCGACTGCCGAGAACAGACCTCATCGCACACAGACGCGGGACCGAGAGGTGACCGTGCCGGCTATTCTGGACGCGGCAGAGATTGAGTTCGCCACAAAGGGTTTCGCCGCGGCGCGAACGGAGAGCATCGCGACGCGGGCAAATGTGGTCAAGGGTCTGATTTTTCATTACTTCAAGAGCAAAGAAGGGCTCTATGAGGCGGTTCTCATGCGGGCCTACCAGCCACTTAGCGAGGCACTCGATAAGTCTCTCGAGAAGAACCTCAACGCCACGGATGCTTTGCTGAGTTTTATCGAGAGACTGCTCGCCGCAATGACGGAGCACCCATTGTCGCCCGTTATCTTTATGTTGGAGAGCATTCAAGGTGGGGGCGAGCACTTTCGCAAGTTAGGAATGCCTTCGCTCTATAGCCGAGTCGAAGTCTTGTTGAAGAAGGGGATTGCCTCGGGCGAGTTCAGAGAAATGGACCCCGGACATGGCGCCATCAACATTATTGGTCTGTGCGGCTTCTATTTTTGTGCGGCCAACAACCTCTCCCATATTCCAGGCAGAGGCCGTAACCCATTGAACAGGCAATCGTTGGCTAGGCATACAGCAGAAGTGATGGCCTTTGTCAGAAAAGGCACTACCTCGGGCAGCTAAAAAATGTGGAACTTTAATTGGTGTTGTCGCATCTTTTAGTTGACTAACCAGACAGTCAGTTGGCAATCAGGCATAAATCGCAATCGAAATTGATCGGCTGCCATTAGGGGATGACATCAAAAGCGTGCGGGGAAAAGTTATTGGACGATGGTGTTGACCGATACCTCGGTTTTGGTTAGGGAAGCTGATACCAAGGTATCGATCGATACCTTGGTCTAATGGCTTAGCCTCTGCGCTTAAGGCTTAATCTCAGCAGTTAGCACGAGTTTGATTCAGAAAAACGTGAACGACTTGATTCGTGTTCCGCGAGGTTCCAGTTGTATATCGGAGAGGCTTTCTCGATTTCCGCTAGCGCGGCTCACCAGTAGGAGGCGAGCTTCTTGCTGAAATCTACTGCGGCCGCGAAGCCACCAACTGAAACAAGGAAGAAATAGGGGGGATTTATGACAACCGCAGTCGCAGTAGCAACCATGAAAGCCGCCCAGGTGACCGCGGCTGGAGCCGGTCTTAAAATCGTCGAGCTGGAGATTCCCGATCCAGGCCCGGGACAGGTGCGCATCAAAGTTCAGGCCTGTGGCGTGTGCCGCAGCGATGCGATCATCGTCGAAGGCCGCCGGCCAGGAATTCCCTATCCGCGCGTTCCGGGCCATGAAGTGGCCGGCGTGGTGGATGCGCTCGGAACTGGAGTGGCTGAATGGCGAAAAGGCCAGCGCGTTGGCGTTGGCTGGCATGGCGGCCATGACGGCACTTGTTCCGAGTGCCGGCGCGGCGATTTCCGACTCTGCCGCAATGAGAAGAATCCTGGTATCAGTTATGACGGCGGCTATCAGGAGTACATGCTGGCGCCGGTCGAAGCATTAGTTTCGATTCCGGACAGTCTTAGCGACATCGATGCGGCACCGCTCTTGTGCGCTGGAGTTGCCACCTTCCAGGCTCTGCGGCGTGCGGGTGCACTGCCAGGCGACTTGGTTGTGGTGCAAGGGATCGGTGGACTCGGCCACCTCGGAATTCAATTCGCCAACAAGTTTGGCTACAAGGTGGCTGCGGTCGGGCGCGGCTCGCAAATTGAATCGCTGGCAATGAAACTCGGTGCCGATGTGTATATCGATAGCAAAGTGAAGAACCCAGCAGAGGAACTCCAAAAACTAGGTGGCGCAAGAGTCATTATCGCAACAGCGCCGGACTCCAAGGCATTGACCGAACTGATTGGCGGTTTGGGTCCGAACGGCAAGCTTCTCCTGATTGGCGTAACCTCCGATCCTATTGAGGTGGCTCCGCTTCAGCTCATCAGGGGCGGCAAGACTATTGAAGGATGGGCAGGGGTAACGCCGGCGGACTCGGATGACGCGCTTCGATTTGCCGAACTGCGAGGGGTACGCGCCATGATCGAAACCTATCCTCTGGAAAACGCTGCCGAAGCATATGCCCGCATGATGAGCGGCAACGCCGAGTTTCGCGTTGTGCTGACAATGTGATTGTGGCCAATTGCGACGAAGAGCAGCCTCACCTGCGTGGGGTCAGACGTCAATGCTCTGTCAGCAAGGGACAGACTCCCGCTTTTGGTTGACTGATCTACAGTCAATCAGTTGGGCGGGCTTAAACGGCGATCGAAATTGATCTGCTGTCATTAGGGGATGACACCAGAAGCGTTCGGGAAAAATTTAATGAGGATGGATTGTCCAAGAGCCTGGTATCGGTTAGCGGAGTGATACCAAGGTATTGGTCGACACCTTCGTCCAATGGATTTCCTTTCCCTCCTCATGGTGTGATCTTTCAAGAAACCTGTGCAACTTGTGATGACCTGCTTCCACAGAGCTTCCGAGGGATCGAACAGAGATGAATAACACTACAACAGACCTAAACGAAGAACCGGAGTTTCTCCAGCGAGGATCGGGTAAGCGGTACAGATACGGGAGTAAGCTTCTACTGCTTAGTTCTGCCCTTCTCTGCGGAGTAGGGGCTTCTGCGCAGTACAGCACGCCAGCCACGCCGGCGCCGTACAACCCGATTGCTCTAGCCGAGGTAACAGGAGCACCGCGAACAGCTGTTCAAGCCGGACAGACTAACGATCGCGCCTTGTCACAGAATCCGTATCTCGGAGGGGTTGCTGCGGGAAAACTCAGCGCAACGCCTGTGCAGCTTTCCCTTAATGACGCAGTCGCCTTCGGGCTGAAGCAAAATCTAGCTGGAGTTCTGGCTACGGATGCCGTTACAGACGCGCGGGGACAACGTTGGCAAGCGCTGAGCGAACTGCTCCCCCATGTCATCACCGATACAGGTTTCGGAGTTCATCAAGTCAATGTAAAGGCGGCCTTCGGTTTGACCATTCCCGGCGAACCTCCGATCATTGGCCCATTTGGCTATTTCGACTCGCGGGCGTATCTCACACAATCCGTCTTTGACTGGACCTCCATCGAGCGAGCGCGGTCTTCACAGGCGCTGCTGAAGTCGGCAGAGTTCAGCTCCAAAGATGCTCGCGAGCTTATCGTGCTTGTGATTGTTTCCAACTATTTGCTGGCGATCGCAGATCAATCCGAAGTTGAGTCTGCCACATCGCAACGAGACACAGCCAAGGCGCTTTTTCAACAAGCATCCGACCAGAAGACTGCGGGACTTGCTTCGACCGTAGACGTTCTGCGCTCTCAGGTCCAACTACAATCACGCGAGCAGAAACTGATTGTCGCGCAAAATAATTTAGCGAAGCAGAAATTGGTCTTGGCGCGAGCTATCGGCCTCCCATCTGGCCAAAAATTCGAGATAACCACCCAGATCCCTTACCAGGAGCTGACCCCCTCGGGGCTCGATGAGTCGATCCAGAGCGCGTACACGGATCGCGCCGATTTTCAGAGCCAGATGAATCAGGTCGGTTCGGCTGAGCTCGAGAGAAAAGCCGCTTCTGCCGAGCGGTATCCATCGTTAGGTGCAGAAGCCGACTACGGTCTATCTGGAGTCAACCCAGGCTCGTCGCACGGTACTGTTGATGCTGCTGCTACGCTCCGCATCCCTATTTTTCAGGGTGGCAGGGTACACGGAGATGTTCTCCGGGCTGACGCTTCGCTAACAAGGGAAAGGCAGCGACTGGAGGATTTACGAGCCAGGATCGATCAGGAGGTTCGTGACGCCTATCTCGATCTGGATGCGGCTGCGCAAGAAGTGTCTGTCGAGAAAAGCGCTGTAACGTTGGCCACTCGGAACCTTGAACAGTCTCGCGATCGATTCACTTCGGGAGTTACCGACAACATTGAAGTCGTTCAAGCGCAGGATGCGCTGGCAATCGCTAGTGACGCCTATATTGCCAGTCTTTACAGCTACAACCTTTCAAAAATATCTCTGGCGAGATCGACCGGCGTCGCGGAGTCACGCTTTGCTGAATACGTGGAGGGAAAATGAGTACGGCTGAGCAAAATCCAGTAATGAATACATCGCAAGCGATTCCGCCAGAGCAAAGCGCACCAGCGGACAACGGCGGCTCAGCTGACCAGTCGATCTCCGCTTATCCGAGGAGACGCTCTCACAAGCGTTGGATAATTCTTACCGCACTTGTTGTTCTGGCCGTTGGGGGCGCCTTCCTCTGGCGCTATCTTTCCGGCTTCGAATCTACTGACGATGCGCAGGTGGACGTCCATCTTTACCCTGTCAGCGCTCGCGTCCCTGGATACATCCAGAAAGTCAACGTAGACGACAACCAATGGGTCGATCAAGGTTCCACACTCGTGGAAATCGACCCAAAAGACTATGAAGTGGCGTTAGCAAGAGCCCAGGCAACGCTCGACACTTCAGAGGCTGCGGCGAAAAGTTCGAATATCGATGTGCCGATATCTTCCGTTGATACCTCAAGCCAATTGAAATTCACGTCCTCCGATATTAAGAATGCAGAGGCGGCAATCCAGGCCGCAGAAAAGCAAGCTGCTGCCGCACATGCCCGCGTTTTGGAAGCGCAAGCAGAAAATGTAAAGGCGCAAGATGACGTCGCCCGCTATCACTCGCTGCTCGCAAAGGAGGAGGTACCGAAGCAAGTATACGACCATGCTTATGCCGCTGCAGCGACGGATGTCGCCGCCATAGCTGCGGCAGAAGCTGACGAGGCCGCAGCCCAACAGGCTGTTGTCGAAGCGCGCAGCCGCCTGACCGAAGCTGAGGCGCGCTACGAAGATGCCCAGGCCGGCCCGCAGCGCGTTGGCTCAACGCGCGCCAAAGCCCTTTCTGCCACGGCAGATGTAAACCAGAAAAGGGCTGCTGTCGAGCAAGCGCAGTTGAACCTCGGATACACCAAAATATTTGCGCCTGTAGCCGGCGAAATCACAAAGAAAGTTGTCGTCGGATTGAATGTCGATCCGGGGGAACAGTTGCTCACTGTCACTCCTCTCGACCAGGTGTGGGTTACGGCAAACTTTAAAGAGACGCAGCTTAAGCATATGCGCGTGGGCCAGAAAGCGACGATTGAGCTCGACTCGAACGGCCGCACATACCACGCTCATGTCGACAGCATTGCGGGAGGAACGGGCCCCATTTACAGCTTGCTGCCACCCGAAAACGCAACTGGCAACTACGTGAAAATCGTTCAGCGTGTTCCCGTAAAGATCGTTCTCGAGCCTGGCGAAAATCGCGATCACCAGCTTCGGCCCGGTGAGAGCGTCGAAGCGAAAGTGTACCTGAGATGAGTGCCACAGCGCTGACTCTTCCGTCCGATCAGGTCGTCTGGCGCCCTAAGGTAAATCCTTGGGCGATTGCCGCCACTGTGTCGATGGCGGCGTTTATCGAGGTGCTGGATACGAGCGTTGCCAACGTTGCATTGCCTTACATCGCCGGAGGCCTGGGAGCCAGCTACGACGACAGCACCTGGGTACTCACCTCCTACCTTGCTGCGAACGCTATCGTCTTACCCATCAGCGGATGGCTCGCGGAGTTGATGGGCCGCAAGCGGTACTTCATGATGTCGCTAGCCATTTTCACTGTGAGTTCACTGCTTTGCGGGTTAGCGCCTAACCTGCCACTATTGCTGTTGTTTCGAGCTGTGCAGGGCATCGGCGGCGGCGGACTGCAACCGATGGCACAAGCCATTCTCAACGATACGTTTCCTCCGGAGCAGCGCGGCTCCGCGTTTGCTGTCTACGGCATTACTGCAGTTCTCGCCCCTACAGTCGGGCCGATGCTGGGAGGCTGGATTACTGATAACTATTCATGGCGCTGGATATTTTTCATCACGCTGCCCGTGGTGCTTCTGGCTCTTTATTTGACGCACACCTTGGTCGAAGATCCGCCGTTTCTCCGTCGCTTGAAGAGAGGGGGTATTCGGGTGGACTACATTGGAATATCCATGTTGACGTTGGGAGTGGGTTCGCTGCAGGTAGTTCTGGACAAGGGGCAGGAAGACGATTGGTTCGGCTCGCATTTCATCACGACCCTGGCGATAACCGCATCGGTTTGCCTGATCTCGCTGGTCATCTGGGAATGGTTCCGCAAAGAGCCGATCATCGATGTCCGCATGTTCAAGAGCTTCAACTTCGCGGCAGCGAACTTAATGATGTTCATGATGGGCTTCATGCTCTTCAGTACCCTCGTGTTGATTCCCGAGTTTTTGCAGACGCTGATGGGTTACACAGCAGAGCTTGCAGGTCTCGTTCTGTCCGGTGGCGGAGTTATCTTGTTGGTGATGATGCCCATTGTCGGCCGGCTTACATCAAAGATTCAAGCCCGATGGCTGATTGCGACTGGATGGCTCTGCCTTGCCATTGGGCTGTTCTATTGCGCGAACCAGATTGATTTATTCGTCAGCTTTAATTTTGCGATGTGGTTGCGTGTAGCCCAAGTGGTGGGAATTGGATTTCTATTTGTCCCTATCACGGCCGCGGGTTACATCGGAGTTCCTCCAGAGAAAGGCAATAGCGTCTCCGGCATGATCAACTTCATGCGCAATATCGGCGGCAGTATCGGAACTTCCGTCGTGACCACGATGATTGCCCGACGGGCTCAGTATCACCAGCAGATTCTCGTCGGCCATATCACTCCCGATTCCCCTGCATACCGTTCGGCACTCCATGCACTTGGCTCAAAAATCGGGCACTCCGGGCTTCGGGCAGCGGACGCTCACGACCAGGCAATTGCAAGATTCTACGAATTGGTGCATCAACAAGGCGGCGCACTGTCTTACATGGACATCTTTTGGGTCCTGGGCGCGCTCTGCTCCATCATGTTCGTTCTTGCGTTTTTCTTGAAGAAGAATGATCCAGGAGCGGGCGGAGATATCGCGGTGGGCTGAGGATAAATGCAATGGTTCAAGCTATAACAATTGAGCGCGAGTTCGGATGCGGAGCATCCGAAATTGCCAGTTTGGTCGCTGATCGTCTTGGATGGAGTCTGTGGGACGAACGGTTGACACAGGAAATTGCGCGACTCACCGAGAGTACGCCAGAGGCGGTCGAGCAGAGAGAATGGCGAACTGATCCCGTCGTGTACAGGATCTTCCAGGACTTCCTTCGTGGTGCGTTTGAGGGCGGCCTGCCGTCCGCCAACCGGTTGCACTTGCTCGATGCGCGCCGGATCGCGACTGTTTCACAAACAGCTGTCAAGACCGCACTGTCCAGCGGCCCGTCGGTAATTGTCGGTCGTGGTGCTCAGTATTTCTTACGCAATCGTAAAGATGTCTTCCATGTGTTTCTCTATGCGTCTCGCGATCACAAGATCCGCAGACTTATCTCCAGGGGCGAGAGTCAGGACAGAGCAATTGATCTGATTGACACAACGGACGAAGCACGAGCTGCGTTCGTCCGGCAGTATCTCGGGCTAAAATGGCCGGAACGCCACCTGTACCACGCAATGTTCAATACCGAGATGGGAGAGTCTTGTACGACCACGATGCTCGTTGAGTGTCTCCAACGGTTCGAACGTGACCGAGAACAGTCTCAATAGGCCAGAGCAAGAGAGTCAGACGTGGTTACAGCAGTTGTTTCCTGGCGCCGTGCTGTGTATTGCTCTCAAGTGCAATTGCTTCTTTTTTATGAAAAGAGCATGTATCTCAGGTGCGGTAAGGTGAGATTGATGCAAGGCAGTGTGTTTTTGTCTTAAGCTTTCAGTGATCGCTTGCCAGCCCGACAAGGTTCGATGAACTCTCAATCACTCAACGACTAAGGAGAGGTTCTATGGCGTCCATGGAAAGGCTTAACACTCATCAGAAAGCGCTCCGCGTCAATCTCGACCCGACCAGCTACGGCTCCTTTGCCGAAATTGGCGCTGGCCAGGAAGTCGTGCGATGGTTCCTGGTTGTAGGAGGGGCCTCCGGGACAGTTGCTAAATCAATCTCTGCGTATGACAAGGAAGTCAGTGACGATTTGTACGGTGCTGGTGCGCGCTACGTTTCCGGAGAACGCCTCCAAACCATGCTGGATAGCGAGTGGACTCAACTCATCAATCAATTGAACAAGAGCCGTGGATCGAACGCTCGCTTCTTTTCCTTTGTTGATACCATCTCCGCCCGCAACTACGCCGGAACAAATGAGCCTCACGGTTGGGTTGGCCTGCGGTTCCAACTGCAACCTGGCGGGCAGCCGAACGACATACTTCTCCATATCAACCTGCGCGATCCTTCCAACCCCCTCGAGCAAGAGGCTATCGGCATCCTGGGCGTGAACCTTATCTATGCTGTCTTCTATCAATTGGAGACGAAGGAATCCTTCTTTGAGAATATTGCCCAGGACGTCGAGAAACGTATTGAAATCGACTATGTGGAAGTGCGTGGCGCAGCCTTCGAGGGATGGGACCAGCGCGCGATTCTAGCTCACCTGGTTTGCGCAGGTCTTGCTGAAGCCGTCTGTTTTCCATGCAGTGGGCCGCCCGTGCCGCCGATGGAAGTCCTCCACAAGAAAGCTACCGTGCTCGCGCCAGGATCGTTCGAACACGTAGATTCCGATCATGCGGCAATCCATAATCAACTGCTGGCCGCAGGAATCCAACAACTCCGTGAAGAATTAGCTGATAAAGATCCCGCGCCTGTCGGTTACTTTTGCTTTTCCGCGATGCCGCTCAGGGAAGCGGATCCCCCTCCGGGAATCTCTGAACTGCTGGAAAGGATTGATGCGCTTCACGCGCATTGCGGGGATGTCTTGCTGTTCCGTGATCGCGAACTCTACAGCATGACCGCTTTCGTTAACCGCTACACCATGCAACCCATCCGCTTCGCTTTGGGCCTGTCTCTGCTGATTCGGGTATGGGAATATCGCTACAATGATCTCCCCGGCAGCTTCCTTGAAGCTTTGTCTCGCCTCTTGCCGCGAAACGTTCGCATTTACGCCTATCCGATGAAATCAAAGGACCTCCACCGAGCGCTTCAAAGCATCTCAGCCACCCACTGGCAGTGGACCGATACAAACGGATGGGTCTCTGCCCGCGAGCTCCATCCTCCACCGCCGCTCGATCACCTTTACGACTATGTCCTCGCCAGCAACTTCCTTGTCCCACTGGAGATTCCGACGGCTCTGAAAACCCAGGAGTAGCTGCGCGGGCCGGGTCTCAACACGACCCGCTGCAGAACTGAGATTAATTTGGTGCGGTTCTGGAAGGTGACTGCATTGCAGTGGTCACGCATTCTCTGACAAAACCGGATATCGCCTCAACGCGGCATCACGCGATCCGCTGAACCCATTGGCTCCGCCAGGCCGGCGCCTCAAAGGGATCCGCAAAATACTGTGTCTCATGCACGACCTTACCGTTGCGGAACTCCATAATGCTCACTGTATATGCTGGTCGCCCTTGGTAGTCGATTGTGTATTCCGTGATCCACAAGTCTCTCTCTCCGAGAATTCGCCTGACGTTGAAACCTGATGGCTTGCCGGGATGATGGCTCCGCAAGCTCTGCAAATTGCTTCGCCCGAAGATTCGCTCTCCTGACTGGGGATAATCGCAGATGGCATCGTCATCGTAAATGTCGTGCTCCGCGTTTGCATCGCCGGCTTCCGACGCCTGCCAATGCGCGTTCAAGGCTTCCTGTATTTGTTCCTCTTGCATTCGCCGCTCCAGATGTTGTTTGGCTTTCATGTTGATTTAACTCGCGGGATGAAGCCCGGGGTTCCGGTATTCACAACGTCATTGAGTCTCTGTCTGATCTGAATGCGATTGATCTCGTCAAATGCATCTTCTGGAAGTGCGGAGATGTTGAAATTCTCTCTTGCCCGATCTGCAGTCTTGGCCGTCGTTAGCAACGCCGTGCCGCGTTGTACCGCCCAGGCCAGCAGTACCTGTGACGGCGTCTTTCCAACTTGCGCAGCAATTGCCAAGACTACTGGATCTTCCAGCAGCCCTGGCCTCATTCCGTGCCCCAAAGGCGCGAAGGCTAACAACACAATGCCCTTATCCTTGCAGAATTCCAGAAGCTCTGTTCCCGGAAGGTACGGATGTGACTCGACCTGTACCACGGACGGCTTGATTCTCGCCGCCTCGTAGATGGGCAACAGTCCGTCCAAGGCGATGTCAGACAGTCCGATAGCGCGGCATTTGCCCTCGTCCACAAGGTTCTCCATCGCCCTCCATGTGTCGAGCAAAGTCACGTCCCGGTCGTAAAGAACATTGCCGTTTTGATCCCGTGGGTCCTGCTCATCCCCCGGTTGAAACGCAAATGGAGTGTGAATGAGATAGAGATCCAGATAATTGAGCCTGAGCCTGTCCAGGCTCGCTTCGAAGGCCGGTTGCACGCGCTCAGGCCGATGATTGGTGTTCCACAATTTTGTTGTTACGAAGAGATCCTCGCGCGCTATCCCACCAGCGGCAAGGCCTTCCTGCAAGGCCTCGCCCACCTCACGTTCGTTCCGGTATCGCTCCGCACAATCGAAGTGTCTAAATCCGGCTTCGAGCGCGTTTCTGGTAGCACTTATCGTCGCGGCTGCATCGGAAATCAGGGTACCAAACCCCAGTGCGGGTATCTGACCGCGTCCATGGTTGAGCGGTATTCTGGTGTTTCGAAAATCAGAAGATCCGATCATGATGACTCCTCGGCACTATCACGTATCCAGCATCACCGTTCGGATAGCCCATCCTCTCATAGGCAGCGAGGTTGTGGGCATTTTTCTGGCAGCATCCATGGTTTTGATTTTCCCTTCCGAAAGAGCAACACCAGCTTGTTCGACCATTCGATGTTGCGGCTATCAGTTGGAAACTCCGTCAAGTGCGATTCGAAGTTCGGTGTAAGCACGAACCAATTGATCCAAGCCAAAGGAACGATTCAGTCCGCTGGGATTGGGCAGAACCCAAGTCTTCGATCCTCCAAGCAGTACGTCTTGCTTGCCCCAGGATACCGACCTTCTATCGAAAATAGCCGCAAAGGCGGCCTTTCCGAGGAACGCAACATACCCCGGTGAGTAGCGTGCGATCTTTGCGGACAAACTCGAGGCCGCGCGTTCAAATTCATCTCGCGATAGCTGATCCGCACGAGCCGTCGGCCTCTCAACCGCAGTCGTAAGACCGCATTTATAAGCCAAAACTGATGCGCCATTTTCGGGAGCAATCTCTTCCATAGTAAAACCAGCGAGGTGGATAGTCTTCCAGAATCTGTTTCCGCGTCCTGCGAAATGATGACCCAACGCAGCCGATCTGAGGCCAGGATTGATACCGCAGAATACGACGAGCAAATTCTGCGCTAGGATATCTTGCAAACCATGTGAAGTGTTTGTCAACGTAGTCAATTTCCCAGCTCCTCATGACGTTCATTACCGAACAGGAATGGAATGCTGCACTCTCTGCATATTATTCTTTATGTAGATCAGACTAATGGGTCACAGCAGAGCGCCGTCATAAGTTGTCGGCAGACCTTTCTTGCGAGTGAGCTCAATCGATCAAAATTCATCAACGTCAATCACAGCTTGGGCAACGGAGTGCGGAGCTTTTCGAGGCAGATCGTGTCCGACTTCTTCGCTATTGCATCATCGTCAACTCTCCTCTGAATTCGATTCTGCTCGCCTAGTTACGCTCTTCGTCGGCTTTCCCAAAGCAATTCGCCAAAGCCTATTCATTCAATCTTGCCTCCATTCAGCTATGAACGTCGTACCGGATGAACTAGGCAGAGTCTCCCTCTTGAAACGAACTGGCCCCTGTCTGAGCCTCCACATGTAGACCTCTGAAGGTGCGCGCTGCTGTCAGCCGTGCACGTGCGCGTAAGAGCCTGGACTTGACGGCGGCTTCAGAGATGTTAAGTGCTTGAGCAATCTCTCTGATAGAGCTTTGCTTCATCTGTAACTCAATGACCTGGCGCAGCCTGGGTTGGAGTTTCCCGATGGATCTAAGTAAACGAGCGCACCGCTGGCGGTGAACGCAGATTTGCTCCGGACTGGGAGCGGCATCTTTGAATTGAAAGACAGAGTTATCCTCCTCCGCATCATTCGGATGGTCAAACGATATTTCAGGACGGGTTCGGCGTTTGCGAAGAATCATCAGCGCGGAATTAATCGCGATGCGGGTTAGCCACGTATAGAAGCTCGATCTTCCTTCGAAGGTATGGATCGCCAAGTATGCTCGCAAGAATGCATCCTGCAAAGCGTCTTCGGCATCTTCTCGGTTGTTGGTAATGGAGAGGAGTCGCCTATAGACTCGATGCGAATAAATCTCCCTGAGCTCGGCAAACGCGGCAGACGATCCCGCTCGTGCCGCAGAAATAAGGCGCTCACTCTGAAGTGGATTCCTGCGTAGGCAAGCGACATCAATTGCCACTTCTTCATCTGTAACATTCATGGATTGCTCCTTTTCAGCGCGATGTGGTGTGATCTTGCAAAGAAAACAAATCATTGACATGGATCTGCTGTCTTGAGACGCACGGCTAAGGTTACGGTGCGAGCTTTTCGAGGCTGCTATTCTTTCTGATTCTGTGCACCTTACTCAGCGCAGTGATCGAAATGCCACCCGGATCTCTTCGAGAAGAGTTGAGGTTGCTCCCACGCGGCAAAGTGATTGCCTCCTTCTCTGGCCACTGTGTCGCCGCCAATCGACGATGCAGGTCGATGAGTGCCTCTTCTGGAATATTGATGCGAAAAGGCCGTCTTGAATCGCCTGCAACTCCGCCAGTCTGTACTACAGAAGCCGCGCTCGCATCAGAGACCTCTACATCGACTGCCGATTTGGTTTGAGCGTGACTGTAGGAAATAAAAACAATCGGACCAAAGACGGCCGCACTTATTACGGCAAGCAGGTTGCGCTTTGACTGTGACAACATCATTCGTATATGTGGAGTTATTTCATCCTGGATCACGTGAATACCCCCTGAAAGAAAGGTTGATCGGCAATGTGGAAAGAATTTGACTACGTTACATTGCGATTAAGACAGAAGATCGGAGGGTAATCCATTGGACGAAAGTATCGACCGATACCTAGGTATCACGGAACGCGATGGGCCTTCTGTCGAGGAGCTTGAATTCAGCCGGTACTGTGGAACTCGCCGGCCATCGTTAGGCGCTTCGCATGGTCGGCCAGATGGGCATCGCCGAGCAGACATGCTCGTTTGTGCTGTTGAGAATTAGGTAGCCACTTCTGCGAATAGCTTCAGAAGCGCCCGCGCTGCGGCGGTCGAAGATGGTGGATTCTGTCCGGTAATCAGGCGACCATCAGTAATCGCAAAGCTCTGCCAATCGGGTGCCTTCTCATAGAGGCCACCAACACGCTTGAGTTCGTCCTCGACGAGGAACGGAACAACATGGGCAGCGGTACGGCTTCCTCTTCGCTGTCAGCAAGGCCGGTGACGCGTTTGCCCCTCACAATGGCCTCCCCGTTGTATGTAACATGGAACACAGCCGGCGCATGGCAGAGTGCTGCAACGGGCTTGCCTGACTTGTAGAAGGACTCGATCAGCGCAATTGAATCCGGATTATCGGCAAGATCCCACATAGGACCATGACCGCCCACGTAGAAGATAGTGTCGAAATCTTCCGATTTCACATCCGCGAGTTTGACAGTCTCAGATAGAGCCGCTTGTGCCTTCTGGTCCTTCTTAGAACGCGACATCGCGTCTGTTTGATTCTCCAGCAGATCGCTCTTTGGATCGATCGAGTGCTGCCAGCCATTCGGCGAGGTGAGAGTTATCTGCGCACTGGCGTCTCCGAAGACAAATAAGGGGCCGCGAATTCCTCATTTGATCCACCGCATCACCTCACTGGCCTGATCCGGATTCGATTTCTGTGCGATCCGGCCACATACCGCTCGACGGCCAAATTTCTTCATTTCCATTTATTACGACGCTACACGTTCAGCGGAATGAAGAAATCAGTGATTTTCCGAATTCCGAAGAATATACTTCTATCTAGCGAGCAACGTGATCCTGAGATGAGGTAATCACTTATGTCGCAAGCCACTCCAATCGTATTTGTTGTCGATGATGACGTTTCAGTACGTGAATCTCTGGAAATGCTCATTCGCTGCGAAGGTTGGCAGCCCGAGACCTACGCAGCGGCATCGGAATTCCTCGCGCGTCCACGCGTCCAGACGCCGAGCTGCCTGATACTTGACGTTTCCCTTCCGGGCCTCAACGGACTTGATCTGCAAAAGCAAGTGGCCACCGAACGGACTGAGATGCCTATCATTTTCATTACTGGCCACGGCGATGTCCCGATGACGGTCCGCGCCATGAAGGCCGGCGCGCAAGAGTTCCTGACAAAGCCATTCAGCGACGATGTGCTATTGGCCGCCATTCGACAGGCGCTCGAACGTAGCCGCATCGCGCTCGGCCGCGAGATGGAGATTCAGTCGCTCAAACATCGCTTCGCATCGCTCACGGGTCGCGAACGCCAGGTAATGGCATTGGTAGCCTCCGGCAAACCGAATAAGGTGGTGGGCAGCGAACTAGGCATCAGCGAGATTACAGTGAAGGCGCACCGAGGCAGGGTCATGGAAAAGATGAATGCCGATTCCATCGCCGACCTGGTTAAGATGGCCGGGAAGCTCCGCCTTACGCGCGCTTCCGAAGTCGCTGCGCCTATGGCCTAATGTTCCTGAACTACCACCAGCGTTCAGTCGGAATGCCGTAGGTCAGCTTATTCGTTCGCCTCTCAAACAGCACTCCTACCAATCTACGATGGGCGTTTGAGCAATTGGCGTATGCGAGCGCCCCATCAAATGAATCCGCATGCGCTCGGATCTGTGACTTCGAAAGATAGATGGGAGAGTTCGCCGGATTGAGTTATTCCAAGCGGCGCACCGTGGTGGTTCAAGTGAGCCAATGCTTTGCATCATCTAATACGAAGGTATCGATCGATACCTTCGTCCAATAGGATCATTTCTTCTGCCGTGGCTTAATCAGAACATCGAGCAGCCCGAATGGATGGCGCACGCGATCCTGCGATTCGGTTTGAAGGCAAGTCTGGATCAGATGATCTCCATGGATGCGGTTTCACTGTGGCCTCCTCACAATATTCCCCGGAAATCAGTAACCGTTAAGGGGCATAGTAACCCCGTTGCACAACAACAGGAGATAGGCATGGCAACCAAACAGACGGTCATTGTTACAGGAGCCTCACAAGGCATCGGTGCAGCCGTAACTCAGACATTTCTGGATCGCGGTTACAACGTGGTCGCGAATTCACGCAACATCAGCAAGTCGGAAGCATTCAATGCGTCGGACCAACTCGCCCTCGTCGACGGCAATATCGGCGAGAGTGCGGTAGCCGCGAAGATCGTCGAAACGGCCATCACCAAGTTTGGGTCGATCGATGGGCTCGTGAATAACGCAGGCATTTTCTTCACAAAAGCGTTCCCAGAGTACACCGCCGAGGATTTCAAAGCCCTTTCTTCCGTCAACCTCGAAGGCTTCCTTTATGTCACGCAGGGCGCGGTAAAGCAGATGCTCTCGCAGAAGTCAGGCGGCAGCGTTGTAACTATCACAACGTCGCTCGTGGTTAATCCCATTGCTGGCGTCACGGCATCCGTGCCAATGATCACCAAAGGCGGCCTTGAGGCCGTGACACTCAACCTGGCGAGCGAATACGCGAAGGATCACATTCGCTTCAACGCCGTCGCGCCCGGCATCGTAGATACACCGATGCACGTAACCGATCCGAAGGACTTTCTCAAGACACTGTCGCCGATGGGCGTGATCGCTGAGGCGAAGGACATTGCCGACGCTGTCGTTTACCTGACGGAAGCTCGTTACGTCACAGGGGAGGTGCTGCACGTGGACGGCGGTGCGCACGTGGGCCGGTGGTAGACGGTAACAGCTCGCTGTCTGTCAGTGCAGAGCGGCGGCTGCAGGAACTTGGCATTCAACTCCCAGCGGCCCCGACGCCGTTCGGCACATACGTTGAGGCGCTGCAGACGGGCAATCTTCTCTTCCTGACCGGCATGCTCCCAGTTGTCGATCACAAGCCGAAATATCTGGGCCGGCTTGGAAAAGAACTCGATGTCGACGCAGGACGGGATGCCGCTTATACCGCGGCATTGAGCGCTCTCGCCGCGGCCAAGCAGTACTTGGGATCTCTCGATCGTGTGAGTCGCGTTGTCCGGCTCGGAGTGTTTATGGCAACCTCCGGTGACTTTTTCGATCAACCCAGGGTTGCGGATGCAGTATCGGACCTGTTTCGGGATGTCTTCGGAATCGAGAAGACATCTGTTAGGCTCGTTATCGGCGTTGCCAGCCTTCCTCTCGGGATGCCGATTGAGCTTGAAGTCATCTTCGAGGTTGGCGAGTAAGAAGTTCGGGTAGAGACCAAACAGTTTCTCCCTTTTGCATCCAAAGGATAGCCATGAAGGAGCGGTCTACTAACTCGCCTGCACCGTGGAATAAGACCCGTGTTACATCGAGCCTGGGAATTGAGTACCCCATCATTCAAGGTCCACTGGGTGGGCTGTCGACGCAGCGATTAACCGCAACAGTCTCGAACTTCGGTGGTCTGGGTTCGTTTGGGGCGCATGGCTTGACTCCGTCAGCAATCAGAGATGTCATCGCTGAGATTCGTGAACTGACTGCCAAACCTTTCGCCATCAATCTGTGGGTCTCGATGGAAGATGAGGGCGCAGGCACTTCCGGCAGAGCAGAATTTCAGCGAAGTCTTGCCCACTTGGCCAAGCATATCGAGGCCTTGGGCGTCCCACTCCCGGAGTACAAGCCTTACGTTCCCAAAAGGTTTGAAGACCAGGCGCGCGTTTTGCTCGACGCGAAGGTGCCCATCTTCAGCTTCATCGTCGGAATTCCACCAAAAGAGATCCTCGACGAATGCCG
This sequence comes from Acidicapsa acidisoli, assembly GCF_025685625.1. Classification (NCBI taxonomy): domain Bacteria; kingdom Pseudomonadati; phylum Acidobacteriota; class Terriglobia; order Terriglobales; family Acidobacteriaceae; genus Acidicapsa; species Acidicapsa acidisoli. The sequence continues at coordinate 50,557 of NZ_JAGSYI010000006.1, read as the reverse complement.
CGCTCAAGGCATCGTTACGATCGGAACAGCCACCACACCATCCGAAGCCATTGCTCTTGAACAGGCCGGGGTCAATGTCATTGTCGCTTCCGGCTTTGAAGCGGGCGGCCATCGCGGATCTTTTCTGCTCTCCGCCGAGGAGTCACTCACTGGAACCTTTTCGCTGACGCCTCAAGTTGTAGATGCTGTTTCGCTTCCGGTAGTTGCCGCCGGAGGCATCGCTGATGCTCGAGGAATCCTGGCGGCTTTGGCCCTCGGAGCCGAGGGTGTACAGATCGGCACCGCCTTTCTAGCGAGTGAAGATTCCGGTGCAAGCCTGCATCATCGCAATGCGCTGCTCAGCGGAAAGGCTCAAAACACCGCGTTGACCAAGGGCTTTACTGGACGGCTTGCTCGCGGAATTCGCAACCACTTGCTCGACGAACTCAATGGCCCAGGAGTGGAGATTCTTCCATATCCATTGCAGCGCTTCCTGGTGAAGAATCTCTCCATCCCTGCCGAGAAGGCAGCGAGACCTGAGTTGCTTCCGCTCTGGGCCGGACAGAGCGCAAGCCTCTCTCGAGAGCGCGATGCGAACGTGTTGCTTCAGACATTAGTATCCGAGATTAAAGATGTTGCCGGTCCAATTCTTCATTGGAACCGCGAACGCCGCTCTGGCCATCGAACTCCATGAGTCGAGGCAACCCCGGTCACACTCAAACCAACCTGCGCCCCTGATCTTCCGCGATCATTCCCAGCATCCGACGTTGCATATATTGCCATGGTGTGACTTCCATGATCGCTTTGAATCGTCGCATGAAATGAGCCTGATCGACGAAGCCTGTGTCCAACGCGATGTCCGAGATCGTGTTGCCGAGACGCAAAATCTGCTTTGCTCGCTCCGCCCGAACCGGCGTCAGAAGCCATGCCGAGTACCATGCGGCGTATTTCTCCAGCGTCTTCAATCAATGCAAGAGACGATCTACTAGGTCTCGGCGATTGTCCCAACAGACCAATTGTCAATTGCTTTTACAACGCCAGTTTCTGGCATAAAGTTCAATCTAGCTTGCCGCTCAAGATCAGAAGCCATATCCAAGAGGGAAGCACATAACCGCATTTCGGTGTACTTCGACAGGTTGTTTCCGTCTCTTGATCTTGCCTCTTCTATTGATACCTTCGCGCGAAGCTCCTCGGCACTCATACTCCACAGCGAGAGCTGTTCAGGTGATTCTCCTTCGATTGCATTCGCCAATCGATGAAGCACACTGGATGCTCTCTCTTCCACCTCCTGAATCAGCCCCTCTTCCACCTCGCCTACCGCCAGGCTTCTTTGCTGCAGAAGTCCCGTCTTCACGAGCAGGAACGCGCGCAATTCCGGCAGGAGCGTTTGAATGCTCCGGTTTACCAGGCTTTCGTGCGGCTTCTTCGGGAAAGATTCAAAGGCGTAAAAATCAGCAAGATCTCGCAGCTTATCGAAATCCCGGTTGATTTTCGAACTCTCCGCAGTCAACAGCTGATTTGTCTCTCTAGAAGATCCAGCCGAGACCGCTTTGAAGTTCGCTACGTTACGCAACGTTCCGAGGAATAGGCTGCGGACAGATGCACTGGACGTCTGAGCCCAGAGATGGTCAAACACTAGCCACATTGCAACAATCCCAAGTACGACACCCAGAACCGTGTCGCGAGAGGGCACAAGGGAAGTATTGATCGTGAACCTGTTGAGGTTCACCAGGTTGTAGGATAGGACGATCTGAAGCCCCAAGAATGCTATCCGCGGACCGGATGTCGCTACCCAGGAGCCAATCCAGACGACCGACGCGAATAACACAGCGTACTCCGCGATCGTGTTTAGCTGAGGGAGAATGAACACCTCGGTTCCCCATCCGATAACGCCTGCCCCCAAGAGGAAGCCCGCAAATCGGAGACTCTGTCTATGCCGGCCCGCGCCTATCAATCGACGAGAAGTAAGGGTACACGTTAAAATCGATGACGCAGCAAGACCCATCCAGCCTGTGCTCATATAGAACAGATAGCAGAGAAAAGCTGAGAGCGTGCCACGCACGGCAAACTTCATATGCTCCGGATCTCGAAGGGCGTTAACGACAAACTCACTGATCGACGGTGTCGAAGCCGATGTTGGCAAGAGCCAATGGATACGAAAACTCTCACCGCAAAAGCTCTGAGCTATTAAAGTTATTGTGCGCTCAATTTCTGTCAATATCGGATTTGACGGCTGACTTGCGAAAGGAAGATCGATCCATGCCGGACACTCCAGGCGCGTGAGGCTGGAACGAACCAAACCTAGATTTCGCGCAATGGCTCTGCAACGTTCCTGGTCCTCGATAGATAAGATTGGAGCTGATTCGACAAGATTCGAGCCCAGCTCCGTGAGCTGTCTTGTGAGAGCTATCACCGTTGCGAGCAAATCATGAAAGCCTTCGTCATACCTGGAACGCGTGAGGAGTTCCCGCAAATCATCTACGCCTCTTGTGGCAGAACGAGTGAGCTGAATCGTCAACGTTGAGGAGGCAAACTCTGCCTCGGATGTTTCACTCAAGAGCGTTTGTATGAGATTCAAGCGGCGAGAGATTCCCTCGAGCACGGCGTCCGGCGGGTTCTTCTTCGCAAATATGGTTTCAATTATGATGGAAATTACACACGCTAATAGAATCGCGAGCAGCGTGTAAAGCGTACGTTCCACGCGTTCTTCAGCAGAGATTGGATAATCCCAAGTCCGTATCCCAAGCGAGAGCACTGCGCTAACAGTGAGAGACGGATTCGAAAAGTTCAAGCAGCTGATTGCGTAGAATACTGCGAAGAGGCTCACCATCACCCATATCACATGAAGAAATGGTGAGCCTGCCGTCAACATTCCACCAACAATCACTTCAGCGGTTCCGATGGAACAAGCAAGGCCAATCTGAAATGCACTTTTTCGGGTAGCCTTTGGATTTTCCCGCGAAATCAATATCGGGAAGCTGGCGCCCAATACCGCGCCGGGAATTCGAAAGATTACTGCGAGCAACATTACGCTCGTACAGGCGAGTACGATTCTTCCCACTAAGGCGGGCCGGGCAGGGTACCACGCAAGTTCGGTTCGCAAAATCTCGATAAGATTCCGAAGCGATGACTTGGACCTGCCATACGTGGTCATAGCTGGCCTCAGTGATCTCGGTGGAGAGGTCGCATCACGACAACTGCAACCTGACCTACACGAAGTGTGGCCGGGGGTGGGTCAATAATCCTAACGCGTACCGGGTATCGTGACGCCAGACGCACCCAATTCAGCGTACGCTGTACTTCGGGTAATCCCTCCGAAAGTTTTCCCACTACATCAGGATCGGGTGTGACACCAAAGCTCGCGCTCTCGACAACGCCATGATATTTCGTGGTTGAATCGGATACGAGGAACACGTCAACCGGCGTTCCTGGCCGAGTATGTGAAATTTGGGTTTCTCTGAAATTTGCGAGTACCCACCAAGTCCGATTGTCGATAAGGATGAACAATTGCTTGCCCACCTTCACGTATTGCCCCTCGGATGTGGTGAGATTGGTTACGCGGGCATCGAATGGCGCCACCACGTTGCACTGCTCATAGTTGTATCGAGCCAATCGAACCGCTGCAGCCCTGCTGTCGCGCTGCGCAAGCAAAGGCGCTAAAACCAGAACCGAATGTGTCGATTCTTTGACTTGAGCTCGGCTCTGTGTAATCTGCGCCGTGGCTTGCTGCTTTTGGGCAGAAGCTGAAAGCAGGCTCGCTTTCGCCAGCTGCAATTGAGACTTTGCCTGTTCCACTGCTGCCGTCCTCGCATCGGCCAGAGATCGAGCTTTATGGACATCATCCTCAGTCACGAAGCCTTTCGCGAGGAGCGGCTCGATACGATGAAAATTGCCTATAGCATAACTTTCATCAGCCTGCGCTTGCTTGACTGCAGCTTCCGATCGCGCAATCGCCGCTTCCGCGACCTCGATTTCATCGGTGGCCTTGCTCTCATTCGCCAAGGCGCTTTGCTCGCCTGCGTTCGCCACATCAACGCCGTTGACCTGAGAGGATATCCTACGGGATTCATTCTCAATTTCGCCTTCGAGCTCCGCTTGAGCAGCGAGTGCATTTTGCAATGCGTACAGATAGGGTCGATCATCAATCTTGTACAGCAGGTCACCCTTTTTGACAAGGTCGTTGTCATGAATAGGTAGTTGCACGACGGGACCTTCAACGACAGGCGCTATACCAATGAAGTTGGCTGTCACTTCAGCGTCATCAGTACGCGGGAACAACACCACGGCCCGAAGCACCAGTCCGGCCGAGATAAGTGCGCCGACAACAATACAGACACTGATGATCGATCCTTTGCGTCTAAGCGTTTCTGAAATTCGCAATGTAGTTTCCTCCTACTCGAAAAAGATCATCCAAAGAGTGCAGCTGAAGAAACATACAAGCGCTGAATATATGATCGGTAAAGGCCAAAGCTGCTCCGCAAGCTTCTTCGTCGTAACCAACAGGTGAGCCAGAAACGTCAATCCTATCGAGATGCCCAGACATACAAGCCACGACGGGAAATACGAGCCCAGGATGTTGAACACGGGCGATCCGGAGCACCCGGCAATAGCCAGCACAAACAGACTCGTCACAAAACTTGTCCACAATCGACGTGTGCTGGAGCGATTAAATGATTGGTGATTCGTGCTCATGGATTCTTGCCTTTCGGATGATTTGTCAGTAAGTCGCCTGTTCGGAAGTCAAGATCGGTGAAGGTTTGAAGCACTTGAGTGCGAGCAATGACGTCGATTGCGCGGGCTTGCGCCAGAGCATCTTCCGCCGCCAGCACATCCAGGAAGTTGCGGACGCCATCCTTGTACGACTCCAGCGCCGCCGAGTACGACTCGGAAGAAGCACTTAATAAGGCTGCCGCCGCCTGTCTTTGCTCTAACGCTGTCGCTGCATTGGCGTAGTCGTTCCAGACTTGATTTGTAATCTCGTCCTGACGATCGCGAACCTCCTCCGTCGCTACCTTCTCCTCTGCTTTCGCGTTGCTGATGCTGTTTTCGCGACGGAATCCATCGAAAACTGTCCATTTCAGAGCGAGTGTCGCACCGTAGGTAAAAGTCTTTGCATAAGTGCCAGGCGAGTCATATTGCTCTCCAAAGCCGCGGATCCAACCTTTCGAACCGTCGAATGTCAACGATGGATAATAGGCGGCGTGAGCATGTTTTACTTCAGCCTGTGCGGCACGAACCCGGGCCTGGTCAGCTTGCAGGTCGGGGCGATCTTTGAACGCCGTGTTTATGGCATCCTCGACTGATTGATCCAGCTTGTCTGGAATTCTCAGTTGATCGAGTGGTTCCACTTTCAACGGTTTCACCGGATTCGCGGTAATAACCCTGGCGAGATTTCCTATTTCGACCTGTTCAGCTCCGATCGCACTCTGCAAATCATAGGCTGCTTTTGCAGTCGCAGCCTTAGCCTCCAGCACCTCCGGCACGGTAGCAAGCCCGTTTTTACGTCGTTCTTGCGCAGCGGTCTCCGTTGTCCTGGCGTCGTTAAGCGAAACCTCTGCTGCTTCTCGCAATCCTCTTGCCCTGAGTAGGCTGAAATAGGCTTGGCTGACTTGCCGAATGAGGATCAGATGTTCATTGTTGAACGACAGATTTGCAGCAACAAGCCGCGCTTGAGCTGCACTGATCTCGGTACGCCGCGCACCAAAATCCACAAGCGTGTAAGCCAGATGGATCTCCGTGTCAAAAATAGCCCAATCTTGCAGGACAAAGGTTGGACCGAAGAGTTGTGGGTTGAGATACGTTGTTCCGGACACCGCAGCAATGATTGTCGGATACAATTCGCTTTTTGCGATCCCGACCGATGCGGCAGTCATCTTAGCTCGATTCCATGCAGCTTGTGTCGTAGGGCTGTTTGATTCTGCAATGTCGATCAGCTCGCCCAGACTGTAAACGTGTTCTTCATCGATCGGCGCTTCATGAGTGGCGACAGCGGTAGTGTGGCGTTCCAATGAGTGGTGGTCTGGTAGCCAAGGCACGTTCGGCGTCGTCGGAGCTCTTTGACCCCAAGCCCCGACCGACAGGAGAGATGTCATCGCCATACCAAGCGCAAATAGCCTTGAGACTACTACCAGCGTCGGAGTTTGCTTTGCCTGATGACGAGATCTCATATCAACAACTTTCCATCACTGATTGACTGTGGGTCTTGTACAAATTTGCTGTATTCTGCATTTCGTCGAGAAGCTTATCGGGTCGTTCACGCAACACAGCGCTTCGTCGAGCCTGACAGGCCACGATCGGCTCATGGAGAAATTCAGATCCAATACACATTTGCGATTAAGCCAGAAAAGGGGAGAGCTATCTATTGGACGTTGGTATCGATCAATACCTTGGTATGGGGTCGGCAAGAACCGGTTTACATGAGTTCCTAAGACTCAATAAGCTCGCATGACGGCATATGCGAGAGCATCCGAAGGACAAGTATTTCTTAGCAGGCACTTTTTGAAAGGGCCGACAGATTTGGCTTAAAAGTCAGGCTTGAGGAGACGGACACACCTCCTGCGAGCAACACCATTGCTGACAACTTCCTCCTCCACAGGATTGAGGGAAGCCCGAGATTCCTCTTGTAGTGATTGCCACTGCTACGAGGCCATTCAAGCCAGGAAGAGAAACCTCCAGGACCATACAACTTGGTGCGGATGTAAGAGGATGCGCAAGGAATCCCCGTGCCGATCTGAACGTCTCGACCTCCAGGCCTTCGAGGCGAATCAATATTTGAAGCGATTCTAGAACGGAGATATCGTTATCGACAACGAACACGATGGGCGGTGTGCGCGAAACGAGGCGCGGGATCATTTGAGAGCCATATCCACTCGCGGAAATCGTTGCACTTCCGCATAACGAGTCGAATCGCCAGTCAGACCTCAATTGGTTCGAAGCGCTGCATTCAACGCATTGAGCACAGCCGTATCAGTGAAAGGCTTAAGCAAACATTCCACCGCTCCTTGATCGATAGTCTCTCTCCGCACTGCCTCATCCTGATGAGCGGTGATGAAGATGATTGGCGTCTGTATCCGGCGAAGCTTTAACTCGCGTTGAAGTTCCGGGCCGCTCATGCCTGGCATTGCAATGTCGAGGATCAAGCATCTGGTCCGTAGAACTATGTCGGATTCAAGAAACTCTTCTGCCGAGGAAAAAGCACGGGCCGTAAACCCCAATTCTTTCAGCAGATCAGGTAAAGATTCGCGCACCGATTCATCATCATCAACTACCGATACCAACAAACGTGTATCCGTCATGGAGTTCCCATTTCGTGCCTAATTAACACCTAGAACGCTTTGCCCAACAGCTTATCCAGGAAGTCGATGTATTCCGAGAGTGCGCGCTAAAGGTTGATCTAGGAAAGAGATCGATCACGCAGCCGAATTTTTCGATAAAGTCCTGTTTGTGTGACACTCTGATAGAAAGAATGCCCGAACCACGCGAAAATCTCTATTGCACTTTGGTATTGGTTTTTGCCTTTACACGAGGGAATCGTGCGTCTGTCATGATGTGCTGTCCATCTAAAGCCCGGAATCACAAGGAATAGAAAAAGCAAAGGTCGCACCTGGGCCATCGTTTCTGGTGGCCCATAGATGGCCGCGATGGGCCTCGACGATGGAGCGACTCAGCGAGAGTCCGATGCCCATCCCCTCTTGTTTCGTGGTAAAAAACGACTCGAAAAGCCGGTCAGTAGTCTCGGGATCGAAACCAACTCCAGAATCCTGAACAAAAACAGTAGCGTGACCACCATCTGCATCTGTCCGTATGAATAGCTGCCTCGGCCGATCGGTGATCGTGACCATAGCGTCAGAAGCGTTGCGGAGGAGATTCAGAAGGACCTGCTGAAGCTGAACCCGATCACCCTTGACCGGCGGCAAATTGTCGTTGAACTGGTTTTGCACGATCACGCGGTTTTTCTGCAATTCGCTCAATGACAGCGCGATTACTTCCCGAACCGCCTCATTCAGGTTTACCTGTTCGATGTTGATTTGCTTCTTGCTGATGAGTGTGCGTAAACGGGTGATCACATCCGTAGCGCGATTACCATCGCGTATTGTGCGTTGCGCAGTCTCGCGCGCACCGTCGACATTTGGAGGTTCGCTATTCAACATTCGCAAGCAGGTGTTCGCGTTCGTGATAATCCCAGACAGGGGCTGACTAACCTCATGTGCGATCGAAGCGGTCAGTTGTCCGATCGTCATAACGCGCATCATTCTTGCAAGTTCCGCCTGAGTATTGCGTAATTCTTCTTGTGCCTGCTTCCAATCGTGCATGTCCACAACTGTGCCGTGCCACCTTACTATGCGCCCTTCTTGGTCAAGTAATGGCAGCGCTCTCGTCATACACCAACGGTATGTGTGGTCGGCAGCGTGAAACGTACGAACTTCGACGCTATAGGGAGTGCCGCTTTTCACACATGATTTCCAGACTTCCGCTGTCGGTTCGACATCATCGGGATGCAGAAGGTTCATCCAGCCACCGCTCCTAACTTGTTCGGGGCTAAAGCCGGTGTAATCATGCAAGCGGCCATTGCAGTAGTCAATCGCTCCATCGGGCGAAGCACTCCAAAGCATCTCGGGTATGGTTTCTGTTATCTGGAGCAGGTTTAACTCCCGTATGCGTAGCGCCTCTTCTGCTCGCCTCCGATCGTCGATATCGGTATTTGTGCCATACCATTTGAGGATTGCACCTGAGTCATCGCGCATTGGGTCTGCGCGGAACAGAAACCATCGATAATTTCCGTCAAAGCGTCGAAGACGTGCTTCAATTTCGCCCGGTCCTCGCGAGAGAATGATGGATTGCCAGTACTCTGACATCTGGCCGAGATCGTCAGGGTGAATTGCGTCAGTCCATCCTCGCCCCTGTGCCTGCTCAAGTAATAAACCCGTGTAGTCCAGCCACCGCTGGTTGAAGAATTCGACAGTGCCGTCTGGAAGAGCGGACCATGCAAGAACGGGCATCGTATTGATGATCAGGCTCAGGTTTCGCTCACTTGCAAGGATCGCTTCTTCAGAGCGCTTCTTTTCGGAGATATCTCGAATGAATCCGGTGAATACCTTTCGCTGATCCGCGGCCATCTCTCCGAATGAAACTTCTACAGGAAATTCCTCACCGTTAGCCCGCAGCGCAGTCACCTCGGTTCCCTGCCAGTTCAGATGTCTCGCGCCGGTTTCCAGATATCGTTTGAAACCTGTCTCATGGAGGTTACGCATTGCTTCCGGCATGAGAAGCGTGAGAGGTTTGCCGATAAGCTCTTCCAGGTTGTATCCAAATATCCGCTTTGTTGCGGGATTCGCAAGAATGATCGCGCCGCTTTCGTCGATACTGATTACCGCGTCGCTGGCTGTTTCAACCACAACCCGGTATCTAGCTTCGCTTCGCCTGAGTTCGTCCTCCACCCGCTTCCGATCTTCAATATCGGTTGAGAGAATGTACCACCCGGTTATCCGACGATCTTTGTCTCGCACGGGAAGAGAGCGAACGTGGAACCATCGATAAACGCCATCGGCCCGGCGATATCGGTACTCATCGACGAAAGGAGGTCCGCTTGTGATCGAGTTCGTATACGCGGCTATCACGCGAGGGAAGTCATCTGGATGAACGAAGTCGTTGGTTGCCCAACCTTTCACTTCTTCGAGCGTCTTGTCGTAGTCCTCAAGGAATTGCCGATTGACAAACTCGATCTCGCCAGTGGAATTCACAGCACAGACATATCCAGGAATGTTGTCAAGAATGTGACGGAAATTGCTTTCACTCGCTCGCAGCTCCTCTTCGGCACGTTTCCGATCATCGATGTCGGTGGACGTACCGACAAATTTGAGGACTTTTCCTTCTGCATCGCACAAGACCACGGCTCGATTGAGATGCCAGCGATAGGTCCCGTCCTCTGCGCGGAGAAAACGGGTTTCCATTGCGAAACCCTGGCCCGAGCGAACTCCGTCCCAAAAGCTCGTCGATGTTTTTTCCAGATCGTCAGGGTGGACCGCACTCATCCAGGCCTCGGGATGCGATCGGACAAAAGCGAGGGTCTGACCGGTGTATTCAAGCCAGACTTGATTCAGGAAGTCCGGTGTCCCATCGGGCTTGAGCGTCCAGGCGGCTACAGGAATATGCTGCAGTAGTCCAACTTGGAGTTGCAGCTCTTCGTTGGTTTCGGCAAGCTTCCTTGTTCGTTCCGCGACTCGTTTATCGAGTTCACTTGCAACCTGTTTCTGCTCATTCAGCAGAAGTGCATGCTGCAACCCGATAGCTACCTGATTCGCAGCTACTCCAAGCACCAGCCTCTCGGTTTGTTCCGGAAAGCCGAGCCTCTGAGATCCCGCCACGATGAGTCCGAGCTCGCCTTCTATGCCCATTCTGATGGGAAAGGCCGAAACCTCCTGCTCTCCCAGATTCCTAAGTACTTCTTCCGGCCATCGCTGCGGATCTTCTCCAAACCAGTGCTTGAGAGCCTGACCAATCTCCTCCCCGCTATAGCTCGTTCCGGAGAGCTGAGCAGTCTTAAGCGCGTCGGTTGAGGTTCCGTGCGAGTCAAGCCGTACTCGCGCATAGAGGAAATCAAGGTCCAGCATCACAAGAAGGGCATCGAGAAAGGTATCCAGGATTCGACTTGGCTCGCTGCCACTCCAGACAGCTGGAAGTGCAAGGACGCTGACCAGATCGCTCATGCAGCGCTGCAGCCGTTTTACTTCAGTCGCAGGATCTGTTGGTTGCTGGTGCATACTAGCCCGCCGCTACTGGGGATTTGTTCGTCCAGACCGCCGTCTTTTAAATTCGCCGAGAAACTCCTCAGGACGCGTGAAAAAGGGGTTTTGTTGGAGATGCCCCCCCAATAATGACCATCGGGTGCGTCCGCATGATGTCAATTACGGCATCTCCGCTGAGCTTAGCGAGATGGTAAGTGCAGATAACTGCGTCGTCATATCGGCGCCAAACATCGTTCACACGCGATTCAAACTCGATCACATCCTCGATATGAGATTGATCTCCCGACGCCCAATCCATCCGGCACACGATGCGACTCAGTCGGAATCCTTCTGCACTCCTGGCAGAAGCCGCCATCTCTTCGAATGCTGCAAGCATCCGGTCTTGATCGAATTGTCCATCTCGTAGATAGACTTCGGTATTGTTTCGGATCTGAAGCTGTCCGCTTTGCTGATGAGCGGTCGAGTCGATGCCCACCTCAGCTAGACGCTGCAGATGCTTTTGGCGCGCCTCGGGATTGATGACTTGTATGGCTTTGTCTCCGCAGGACAGACCCTCCCGGATGAAGGGAAGTAATACGCGATATTCTTCATCGTCGTTCGCGAAAAATGCGCAGACGTGGCGCACTTCACCGAGTAGAGAGCCAGCGAGAGAAATTGGCTGCAGAGGGCGCTTCATTTGCAAGTCCTCCCGTTGGGAGTCGCTTCGCGAACGGCAAGAACTACCAGCGCGGGTGAATTTCCCGAGCAAAAGTGCCTGACTTATCAGCGATTTCACTCTTCATCGCAAAAGAACAAAGCAGAGATCGATAGTCGGGAATCGCGGGGACCGGGGACCATGGTGACCTACGCGAAAAGGCTTGCATATGCTGCGTAAGGTACAAGCAATTCTATAACGGCGACAACCTTCGTCGACTAAAAAACTCTTTGTCCTGTCGATTTCGGAGCAAACACGCGTCGCGAGGTTGCCGCAGCCGCGAACGACGTAAAGAATTATGACGTCGCACCCTTGAAGAGTCTGACGATCAGAGATCGAGTTCGACCGCGGTCAGCGGAGTTGAGCAACAGATCAAAATGTTCCCTTCGGCTGGCCGATCGAGCGGCTCGGGCGCGTAGCTGATCCTTCCATCGATCAACCCGCACTCGCAATTGTGGCAGACACCCGTCCGGCAGGCCCACCTGACGGGAACATCGCAGGCTTCCGCGAATTCGAGGAGGCTTTCATACCGCGAGTTCCACGGCACTGTGAGACCGCTGCGTGTGAAGGAAACCTTCGGTCCGGTGCCAACGTTTTCGACGGGCGGATGCGGAGAAACGGACGTGGCGCTCGCGATTCCGGGTGTTTTCGACGATTCAGCGCCGAATACCTCGGAATGGATACAGGAGACAGGGACACCCCACGACTTCAAGTCAGCGGTAAAGTCGCGAAGGAAAGCAGCCGGTCCACAGAGATAGAAGTCCGCTTCCTTCGGTACCCGGAGCTGTTGCAAGGATGAGAGATTCAGGTGTCCGCAGATATCGTAATCCTTACCTGACTGATCTCCAACTTCCGGCTTGCTATATGCGACGAAGGAATGATTCTGGGGAAGACCGAGGAGAAGGGCTCGCGCCTCTGCGGCAAATGGGTGCTCCGTGCGATTTCGAGTACCGTAACACCACCAGACTTCTCGCGTTGAGTTTGCGGCGCCATCCGCAAGCGAGTGAAGCATTGAGAGAACCGCGGTCACCCCGATACCGGCGCTGAGCAAGGCAACAGGCCTGTTGCCCGGAGCAAGTGTGAAGCTGCCTCTCGGCGCGCTCACCTGTAGCAGATCGCCAGCCCGAACCCGGTCATGAAAGTAGCGACTCCCTGCGCCAGCGGCACGCTTCACGCTGATGCGATACGTTCCCGTCCCCGGCGGACCGGACATCGAATAGCTTCGCAGGATTAGATCTGAATCCTTTTCCAGTTCGAGTTTGAAAACGAGAAATTGACCGGGAAGAGGCGCCGGTAATGGGCTGCGGTTTTCTGACTCCAAAACAAACGAGAGCACGTCACCACTCTCGCGTTGTACCGCCGCAACTCGCAGTGAGCGAAACCCGCGCCACATCTCAGGTGGCGCGGAAGACGGAGCAAAGCTCGCATTTCCACCCCGGTCGTGTTTCTCTTCGGCCGCGACCAGCGATTGGAACGAGCTCTTCCAACCCGCGCTGAGTGCTGGGATGCGCAGAGCACGTTGCAGTTGATCCGGCGTGCGGCCGGGCAGGTAAAGCAGTCTATCGATTTCCTGGACAGTGACATGCTCTGGTCCGTCGACGACCTTCACGATCTCGTCTCCCGCACCAATTTCCCCTTCTTCGATGACTCGGAAATAAAAGCCCGGTCTCCGATGCGAAACCAGCAGCGCTGGCATCGCCGGGTTCTTCATTCGTATGCCGACGCGATAACAGGTGACGCGCGGCTGAGTTACTTCAAACAGCGCGCCACCGATCCTGTAGCGATCTCCGATACAAACCTCGTTATCTGGCAGACCATCGACTGTCAGGTTTTCGCCGAACTGGCCATACTCAAAGTCGTGTCTTCGGAGATACGCCTCCCAGTGGCGATAAGAGTCGAGCTGATACACCATGACGGCGCGATGCTCTCCACCGTGCCCCGCTAGATCGCCCTGTCCATCGCCATCGAGATTCAGTCGCCGCGCCATCACCCTGCCTGCCACGGATCGTTTCCAGACAGCGGTGTGCACTATCCTGCCTTGCCAGGCAATGTCGCGTGGAAGACCGACGTTCACAGAGATAAGCGAATGCACGATGCTTTGCCTTTCGACGGAGCTCCAGCCGACCTCTTTTGTTGCGGAAAGGGCAGCATGACGATACCGCCGTTTCATGCCTTAGGACGCACCTCCGCAAAGTATTGCGGCGTCTCTATTTTGCTTGACGATCCCTGGTAATATGGCGATCACACAGCCGCAGAGACGCGATGATCTCTGCGGTGCGTGTCACGTCGCATGTGGCGAATGTTCAGACAGCCACTAGATTATTTGCGTCCTTCGGCGTTACTTCTCTCAGTTCGCCTGTCGACAAATCAAAAACAAATCCACGAATCACAATGTCCGAGGGAATCCACGGGTGCGACCTGAGTTTTAGTACCTGCTTTTGCGTAACCAGATTCACGTCGGAATAGCAATGGAATTTATCGGGAGATACTGCGTACACGCCGGTTAGTGTGTGAATGTGGTTCTCAAACGCTTCTTCCGAAAAGATTTCCATTCCGCAGCCAGTGTGCCCGACGATCATGATTTCCCGCACGCCGAGAACGTGAATTGAAAACATGAGAGACCGCACAACATCTTCCGTTGCTGCCGTTCCGACGTTCCGAATCACATCCGCGTCAGCGGGTTTGATGTCTAGCCATTCGAGCAGTTGGTTCACGCGAGGGTCCATACACGTGAGGATTGCAATCTTAGGAGCAGGCTTGTTTGCCAGCGAAGGATCATGGTGCTGTGCATTCTTGCGGTTGGCCGCAATCGCGTGATCGATCAAGCTCATTTGGATTCTCCTGAATCGCGTTGCAAGTCCGGGATTCGGTTTGCGACTACGCGTGGTTGGATGTTGTCTATGCGGATCGAACCCTCTCGTACGGGCTCCGCAGTCTGTTGTCAAAGCTCCAGAGAGGATGAACTCAAGAGTTGTGCATTGAAACCGGAGCATGTGAGGAGTCTCAGTCCGCGCACCTGTAGGCTCCGCAGCAAGCGATGCCTGCGTTGTCAACAAATGTCACGCACGTGTTCTTTCTCCTGCATGGGGCGCTACAGGGTCCGGCTCGACTTTCATGGAGATTCACCGTGGCCGCAGCGCCGATAGCGTGATTAAGCCAGAGATGCCAGCTTGGATCAATTGGACGATAGTATCGGCCAATACCTTCGTATAGGCATCGGCGGTCTGGAATATCGACGGCCATAGAGACTGTCCAGTGCCGTACTTGGCTTGAATTGTGCCAGGGAGCAAGAGAGACACTGGACACGAGAAGCGTATGGCAGGCCTATTGCTGCGAACGGACACCTCTGTGCCTACTGACTCTTCTCTTAGCGCAGAGTGAATCTACCGTACACGATAGCTCCATTCCGTGCCCAAACCTGACAGGGAACTAGTGCCTAATTGATGCTGTGGTCAAAATCGACAATCGTACCGTTCGGCCTTAGCTTTCGTGTAGTCTCTTCGCGCGTCGCTATTTCGCCGGCGCACTGGATGAGCACACGCAGGGCCCGGAACGGGAGATCGTAGAAGCTGCGTTCACGCTGACCCGTAGGCTGAGCATAACCGGCCGGCAAATCAAGCATTGCCATAGACCGGCACGGCCGCGCCGTGAATTGTCTTTGCGTGTTCGCTGGACAGGAACAAAATGACCTGGGCAATGTCCTCGGGCTTGGGCCAGGTCGCGAAGTCCGCTTGCGGCATGGCTGCCCGATTTGCCGGAGTGTCGATTATGCTTGGGAGAATCGAGTTCACTCGCACTCCTGAACCCATGGCGTCCGCGGCGAGCGAGTCCATGAGAGCCACGGCAGCGGCTTTTGAGGCGGAATACGCGGCGGCGCCCGCTCCATGATCGATCGCTGCCTTTGACGCGATGTTTATGATGGAGCCGCGACCCGCCTTCAACATCGCGGGCATGGCAGCGCGCGCAAGAGTGAACCCTGAACGGAGATTTAGAGCCAGCATCTGTTCAAGGGTCTTTGTCGTTATCTCCCATAGCTTCATGCCGCCGGTGTATCCCCCCACCGTGTTCACGAGCACATCGAGAGCGCCGTGGAGCGAGAGCACTTCATCGATGAAGTGTGCTGTCTCCGCTTCGTCGGTGACATCGACTTGCCGGCCTTCAAGTGAAGACGAATGCGAATCGGCAGCAAGCTTCAGAGCGACGAACTATTCTTCTCTGCGATAAGTGACTACCACTTTCGCGCCCTCTTCGAGAAAGGCCTGAGTTACTGATTTTCCCAGGCCACCTGTACCGCCAGCGACTACAACCGTGCGTCCGACAAAGTTGATATTCAAGCTGCCTCCGAGTCACAAATCTGTTGTGTCTAAGAATAACGGGATAGGTGCGCGTCATGCATCTTGTTTCCTTCCTTACGGCTCACCCGAGGATCGAAAACAAAGAGACGGTCACACTCCTCGTTACTCGACCTCCATCTCGTGGGGTCGCAGAGGATCGATCACCACTCACTTGGCGTGTGGGCCGTGTCCATATAGAGCTTTGTCCAAAGCGCAGTTTGAAGCTGCAGAGACTTACACCAGGCGAGGTGCATCTTAGCAACATCTTCAGCGGAATGTCCCTTGGCAGCAAGATACGGTTTGATGGTTTCGTTGATGACCACGATGAAGGCCAGGATGTCGCGCAAAGGAACATAGGGGGTCGAACGCACTCCGTCAACCTTGTTCTTACTTGCCGAAGTATGTCTGCGGGCAATTTCCAGCTGATAGTTGAGCCAGTCCTGGTCATAAGGCCGCCGGCAAGTGTCCAATATCCACTGCTCAAAACGCTCGCCGCTGTTGGCAACATATGCGGGAATACGATCGCCTTCGGGCGTCTGAGAGTGGCGCGCAAGATCGGGAATACTCGCGATGATGCCGTTGCGCCAGTGGTCGACGATTTGCTTTGTCTGGTCTTCGAGCACTTCTCCCGCGAGACGCAGATAGATGGGATCATCATCCGTCCACCCTACCGTGACCTTTAGCTCTTCCAGTTCCTGCATCGAGACCGGCGAGAGTTGAATGTCTTTGCTGCCGTAGGCATACCCTGGGATTTCTTTGGTGGCGTGAATCACGGAAGCGATCTCCTCCCAAACTTGAACGAAAGTCAACTGCAATTATGCGGACGCGACGGAGATTCAGCCGAGAGTCTTCCCAAGGAAATCTCTCATTGCGGCAGCGACCTCTTCCACATGCGTCTCAAGAGCGAAATGCCCTGTGTCGAGAAACTGAACCGTAACGCCTGGAATGTCCCGGCGGAATGCCTCCGCGCCGGCCGGGACAAAATATGGATCGTGCTTGCCCCAGATTACCAGCAGTGGGGGAGTAAACTTTCGGAAGTACTCGTGGAAGGCGGCAGGCTTTAGACGGTCGGGGAGAAATGATTCGAACCTCCTACCCCCTGGTCCCGAAATAACAACCGATGTACTAAGTTGTTGATTCTTTGGGGCTGGTGTTGCGTCTGAGCAGTCCCAAATACATGGTTTTCGGCAGCAATTGGACCCAAGTTGGACCCAAGCTTCCGATCTGCGTTTCAAGATACCGTGGCGCGGGCCGGGCCGTTAGAGATTCGCTTCCTTCTGGTCTCGGGCAAGCTGATCGAGGAGCCGCTGGCGTGGCATGGACCGATCGTGATGAACACGCAGATGGAGCTACGGCAGGCGATAATGGGGCTGCAGAACCGAACATTCATCCGGTAGGAAGTGCTCATTAGATTGGATGGGGGCTTTGCCCATGTGGGCAAAATTCATAGCAGCCCCGCCTGCATCGCCTGCGCAACAAGGCGTCTGAAGAATCTGTGCGTCGCCTTCGGCCCTCCCGCGAATCAGATCTCCCCGGCCTTCTGAAACCGCGACACCTTCGCGAACATCAGTCGCTGCAGCGCCAAGTGCCGATCGGTCTGCAACATTCGCTTCAGCACCTGTGACTGCTGCAGCAGCCCAGCCCCGAACGGCAACTCCGACACGTCCAGCGTTTGGATTGGCTGCTGCACCTCCGCGCAGAGATACTGCACCGCCGCCAGGAAAAGCCCCTCGTTGCCCCCGAACTCGCGATAGATAAGGGTCTTTCGAACTCCCAGCGCGCTGGATTACCCAAGATGCGAAAGGGATTTTTCAAATTCCTTTCGCATTTTCATTCCGTCCCGACACGATGGTTCCCGTTGCATCCGACGCATGTTCCGCGTCCCGATCCGCGGTCCTCGGAATACACACAATTGAGCGCCGTCGGATCTATGTTGATCGGCGGAGTTCGGCGTGCGAGAATTTCAACCCGCGTCGCTCATGGCAACTTTTGGGGACATCTACGCCTTGCGGTTGTAGAGTGGGTAAAACGTTATTCAACGACATTCAGCTTGCAGTGTGTTTCGTCTCGATCGGCGATTAGAACCTAAGGCCGGGTTCGAAAGGGCAGCTTTTTGCTCCGTTCTTCGGCCAGGAAAGGGATGCAATGTATTCGTTTTTGATGAATCTGAGGTGTCCGCCGAGGCAATTCCTGGCAATTGGGCTCCTGGCTACGTTGATGAGTCCATCTCTTTGCGGGCAACAGGCCAGTGGCCAGGCCGCCAGCGATCCCGTTACCCTTGAAATTTTGCTGAAGCGTATCGATCAGCTGGAGGCAAGAGTTCAGCAACTCGAAGCAGAGAGACAACAGGGCGGAAACGTTGGAATCGCGCCGCTACCTGACCGGACTGCTCTGCCTCACAGCGGGCCGCCAGACCTAGTTCGCCCAACAGAGCCAGCCGTTGCCACGGCTGAGTCGTCAAAACCCGCTCTGCCGGTCGCACCCCCAATCGCACCGCCCGTAGCGCACACTCCCGCAGAGCAGGAGCCGATGCAAGGCGAAAGCGCCATGGCTGAGCGCATGGATATGAGCAAGACCCTCTTGCGTATTCGTGGGTTTGGGGACGTCGACCTTCATGGCGACACCCAGAAGGGAGATACAACATCTTTTTCTTTGGGAGAGCTAGATCTCTTCGTAACATCCGATATCTCGGATAAATTCAAGTTTCTCAGCGAGATAGTCTTCGAGGGCGGCCCAGACAACTACCTTGGCGTAATTCAGTCTCAGAGGAACAGCTTTAGTGTGGATTTGGAACGTTACCTGGTGCGCTACTCCCAGAACGACTACCTGAATATCTCGGCCGGTAGGGGCCATACTGCGATCGGATATTACAACACCGCCTATCATCACAGCACATGGCTGCAGACGACTACCGATAGGCCGTTCCTCTTCGCCTTCGAAGATAGCGGAGGGATTCTGCCAATTCACACTGTTGGCGCGACCGTTTCAGGTCTGATTCCTTCAGGTTCCCTGGGATTGCACTATATCGCCGAGATAGGCAACGGGCGGGAATCCCGCTATCCACTTGTGGACGAACCGGTGCAGAATGAAGTCTCCGATGCAAACCATAAGGCCGTCAATCTTGCGATGTTCGCGCGGCCAGACGCGGTGCGGGGACTCCAGACCGGCTTCTCCGTTTATCGCGATCTTCTGGTTCCCGCCAACCAAAGCGCCATCCATGAGACCATCCTCGCAGCACATGCCGTGCTGATTCGACCCAGGTATGAATGGTTGAATGAGGTGTTGCTGGATCGCCACGCACTTGTTTCGGGACCCGAAGTCTTTAACACAGTCGGCTTTTACACGCAGACATCGAGACAGTTCGGCTCTTTCCGCCCCTATGTTCGCTACCAATATGTGAACGTTCCCCGCAAGGAGCCGGTGTACCCAGACGTCGGATTGCGGCAAGGTCCGTCTCTGGGCATCCGTTACGACGCCAGCGAGTCAGTCGCATTGAAGTTCCAATATGACTACACCATGCTGCGCGACCAACCGGCAGTCAAAGGCCTGACTCTCCAACTTGGCTTCACCTTTTAACGAGACTCCTCTGAGAATGAAGCCCAGAACCTCAATCGTCGCCCTGTTGCTTCTGGCTGTGCTATCGCGGCCCGAGGGAGGCATGACGCTGGGGCCAAAGGATTCCGAGACGTCTTCAGACGATCGTAGTACTCCGTCCGAATCGCTGGCGATCGTAGTGAACAAATCGAATCCGATTGACGAGCTCTCGTTTGTTGAACTGCGCCGAGTGTTCTTGGGAGAACGCAGTCACTGGTCAAACGGGCGGCGAATCACGGTTGTCATGCGCGAACCGGGAGAACCGGAACGACGGACAATCCTTCGTGAAGTCTGTACTATGAACGAAGCGCAGTTCAAGACGCACTTACTTGGCGGCCTGTTTACAGGCGATATCTTGGTGTCTCCCAAGATCCTTGCAGCACCCTCCGGTGTCCGAAAATTTGTCTTCAATGTGCCGGGAGCGATAGGCTACCTGCGGATGAGCGACGTCGACGCAACTATAAAAGTTGTGCGCGTTGACAAACTACTCCCCGAAGATAGAGGCTACAGGCTCCGTATAAGAGCTGAGGCTGGCAATTGAAATGAGCGACGACCTCAAACTCGATACCAAGCGCCCATCCGGATTTGTGTATCTGTTTGTGGCGAGACTGGTCAGTTTCGTCTCGCGTCACAGCGCTTCGCTCCTGTTGCTACTTATATCCTGTGTTGTTGGCACGGTTGGCATCTTTGTGATTCGTGACCTGCAGGCAGCAAACCGTGAGGCCCAGGATATGTATACCGGCTCGGTTCACGGGCTCCAGCGGATCGGCGAATTACAGTACGACACTCAAGAGACGCGGCGTGCTACTTTGTATGCTTTGACGACCAGCGACAGTAATCTCCAGATTGAATATGCGGACCAGTCCCGCAATGCAGACCAGCGCGTGAAAGAGGGGATTGCAGAATATCAGCTACAAGCGAAACAGCCTGTTGAGATAGCAATCGGCGACCGCTTGACCCGTGATTGGACCCAGTATCTCAACATTCGCGATGAAGTACTTGCCTCGATTCTCGAAGGTAGCACAAAGGAGGCGGTCAGCCTTGATCTTGTGGGAGGGGTGCAGGCGTTTGAACGAGTTCATAGCGATCTTAAGGAATTCAAACAACTTTACGATGAAGAAGCAGCGGCGCGCCGGGCTAATCTGGTAGCATCCTCACGCCGCTCGACGGTAAGGCTGATTGCGGTATTTAGCATCGCATTTCTGACCTCCTGTGCAGCGGCTTGGGCCATCCAGAAAAGCAAGACGATGAGCGCGATCCAACTTGCAAAACTACAGATGGAGTTTGTCGCCTCTGTATCCCATGAGTTGCGAACGCCGCTGGCCGTGCTCAGTTCGGCGGCAGACAATATCGCCGATGGGCTGGTACATGATAAGGCGTCTCTCAGGAAATACGGGGGCGTGCTCCAGAATCAGAGTCGCCGCATGGGCGCACTGATTGACGAGATATTGCTCTTCGCCTCCACCGAGGACCGGAGTCAGCGATACGTGCTGCAGCCAATTCAAGTTGCCCAGGTAATCGACTCAGTTATTTCCAATTCGGAGGGGCTGATTCGAGACAGGAACTTCATCCTGGATCGCAAGATCGAACCGGATCTGCCACTCGTGATGGGCGACTTCGGAGGAATCTCTCAGTGCCTTCACAATCTCATCGGCAACGCATTGAAGTATGGTGGCGACGAACGATGGATATCTATAGAAGCCTTTCTTGCGCCTTCGGGGTACACTGCAAGCCGGGAGATATGCATTGCCGTCGCCGATCGTGGAATCGGTATCGAAGCGTCGGAAATCGGGCGCATTTTTGAACCGTTTTATCGCAGTCCCAGGGTTACAGCCCGCCAGATTCACGGAACAGGCTTGGGACTCTCGTTGGCGCAACGGATCGCGGAAGCGATGGGAGGCAGGATCACCGTGGTAAGCACCGCGAATGTGGGAACAACGTTTACGTTGCACCTTCAAATTGCGAAAGGGGCGGAACTGCATTTGGCTCCTGCCGGAGGCCAGCAAACGTCGTCACCGTCATGAACGAGAGCATTCTGATCGTCGAAGATGAAGAAGAATTATGCCTCACGCTCGGGGACCGCCTGCGGAGCGAAGGATACTCAGTGGAATTTGCCGGCGATGGCCAGGCCGGCCTCGAAAAGGCAACTCGACTGCCCTTTCATCTCATTATCCTGGATATCATGCTACCGCTCCGCAGCGGACTGGATGTGTGCGCCGAACTCCGCCAACGCGGATTATCGACTCCGATTTTGCTTTTGACAGCGCGCAGCCAGACAATCGACAAGATAGCGGGATTGAAGATAGGCGCGGATGATTATGTCACCAAGCCCTTCGATACGTCTGAACTGATGGCTCGTATTGAGGTCCTCTTACGTCGAGCTCCATTCAGAAATGAGATTGAGCCCAGAAGAGGGCAAAATATCTATCGATTCGGCCAGATAGTAATAGATATTCAGAGTACCAAGGTCACTCAAGACGGCAAATCTGTCGATCTAACAGATCGTGAATTTCGTCTGTTGCATTACTTCGCGAAACATCCCAGAGTAACCCTGTCTCGGGAAGAACTGCTACGGGAAGTGTGGGGTCACAAGTCCGGAACATTGACTCGAACCGTCGATGTCCATGTCGCCAGCCTGCGTCAGAAGCTGGAGCCGTTTCCCAAAAAACCCGAGCTTATTCTTACAGTTCCCGGAGCCGGTTACCGATTTCAAGCGTGAACTGAGCGGACTCCAACCCGCGCAACATAAGACGGTTTGCTTGCGCCCTGCAACGCTGCCAAGGCTCGCTTATGATGTTCTTCCGTGTACCAGCTTGGCGCGTAGTCTTCGAGCAACTCGATCAACTCCGCCAGCGCTTCCTTCGCAGTCAGCGGATGTATATCCGCGATGAGAGCAGACTCCTCCGCCATTGTATGCACATTGCTAAGTTCGGAAATTTTCAATTTACCTCCCATTGCGATTACTCAGGGCGCCGACCATCACCGAGGAAGGTGTCAGTTGAAATTCCTGACCGTGCATGGAGCCCTTACCCTGCGTCATATAAGACCACCTTCGCAAAGAACTGCGCTGTAAAAAGATGTAAAGACGAGAAGAGGGCAGCTTTCGCATGCAAATGAGCCCTTCTTTGCTCTTGATCAAACTCCGCCCGGCGAAGACCTTGTATAAGGTCCAGAGCAACTGCTTAGCGTGGCACTGAAGAACTTAGGGCACGACCGCCGGCCTTCGCTCCTTGATTGCCTTTCTCGATTTACAGTCCCGGCGATTCGATTTATCGAAGCCTGGAACAGACTTTGCTCTCGTGAGGGAATCCGGATGCGTAAAATGACGCCTGTCCTGCCCGCCGTCGCCACTATTCTCGTCTTTCTTCCACTGGTTCTTCGCGCGGACAATCGTACCTATACGCTCTCGGGAGGAACTTTCGTCGCTGGAACCGCGGTGGGCCAGACTATTGCGGTCAAGGGTGCTCCTCTCTCATCAAGCGGAGCAGTCCTTGCGTTTTCTTGTCCAATTACGACGTATGGAGCGGGTACTTATCAAGTGAACTGGACCTGCCAGGGTGGGGCCATATCGATCGTTACCCAAGACAAATCTCTTTCCTTTACGGGGCAGTTCGTTTCGGGCTCGATGGAATTGACTGCAACCGGTGGAGGCCGAGGCAGCCGTCTCACCGAGTCCTACAGGTTTGCCGGAGAGTTCAGCGGAATCGTGACGGCAAACGGTGTAACGCAGAGATCCTACGGCTCTGTAGAGCAGTTGGTGCAATCAGGCTCGATTGTTGGTCTGGCCGGTGCTCCGGTCACCAGCGGCAGCTTTGGTTGGAACTCTGCCTACAGCCCTCTTTTGGTCGGAGACAACACCAAGGGGCGCGTCGTGGCAAGCGACAACATTACGGGGGCGAATCTAACGGCCTATGGAAGCATGGGGCGGGCCACCGGCCAGTTTACGGCCATCTCCGGGATTGCCGAGGATCCCAGTGGACGCATATATATCCTCGATTCCGTGGTAGACAGGGTTGTACGGATAGATGATCTCACCGGCAAGAACTGGGTCGAGATTGGCGGCTATGGGATCGGAGCAGATCATTTCAACGCTCCGTCAGGATTGGCTGTCGACGCTGCAGGCAAGATCTGGGTGGCGGACTCCGGTAATAACCGCATCGTCCGCTTTGACGACATGCTGGGAACAAATTGGACGTCGTTCGGCAGCGCCGGCAGCGGCAAGAATCAATTCATAAATCCAATCGACATTGCCCTCGACGCTCAGGGGATGATTTATGTAGCCGATGCAGGGAATAATCGCGTTGTTCGGTTCAGCGATCTCAAGGGTACAAACTGGGCCAGTCTTTCCGAGGTATTGAGCGGAACCACCGCCTACCTGCTGACTACTCCCAAGGCCGTCGCCGTCGGTCCTGGAGGCAATGTCTACATTGCGCTCGGTGGAACCAGTCCTTCTCTGATTGAAACGTCCTTTCCTTCGCGTGCTGGTTCAACCATAAGTACGTGGAGTAATCCCATCACTTCGATCAGCCTGGACAGGGCCGGAACCATCTACGTTGCGGGAGAGTTCACTCCGGGGCTGGCACAGATCAACGATGCGGCGGCAACCGGCTACTTCGGTTCTGCACTAGGCGGCGCGGTTCCGCGGTCGGGACCTGTGTATGCCCGGCCTTCAACAACTCCGCCGCCTGCAGCGCCACTATTTTCTGCGTCTGCGCTTAATTTCGGAAACCGCAACGTCGGCGAACCGAGCGCCCCATACGTGCTGGGTCTCGCCAACCTGGGTGCCACTGCGTTGACAATCGATTCCATTTCGGCAAGTGCAGATTTCCCACTGGCCAAGAATTGCCCCGCCAGTTTGGCGGGAGGCGCCTCGTGCCCCGTCGCTGTCCAGTTTGATCCAAAAGCCACCGGCCCGCGGCCGAGCGAACTGGTGCTGACTTCGAGTGGTGTACATCCCTCATTGGACGTCGCTCTGAGCGGAGTTGGAACAACGCCCACGGCGGTTGTTCTGCCGGCATCGCTGCTTTTCATCTCACAGCAGCTCGGAAGTAGCAGCGGAGCATCCGAAGTAACCCTGTCGAATACAGGATCGGGGCCGCTCACCATCACCTCGATTGCAGTAAGCGGCCAGTTCGCAGAGACCAACAACTGCGGAAAAACCCTGACGGCGGGGGGTGGGTGCACAATCAATGTGAGCTTCAAGCCCACAACAGTGGGCGCCGATGCCGGCCTGTTGACGATCTCCGATGACGCGGTTTCTACAGGTGCGCATCAGGTGATAAGTCTATCTGGGACCGGAATTGGAGGGCCGCCGTCCGTTGGCCTGTCGCCGGAGAGTCTGCAATTTCCCGATCAGGAAATTGGAACCACGAGCGTTAAGCAGGTCATTACTCTCACGAACGTGTCCACGGCCGCGTTGACCCTTGGCAAGCCCACCTTCCCGACCGAATTCAAGGTTACAAGCACCTGTGGAGCGACGCTGGCCAAAGGAGCAAGCTGCGCGTTCAGCGTGTCCTTCGCACCTCAGGTTACAGGCGCGATTGCCGGAGCGCTCACCCTGCCTATCGCTGGGCAGCCCACTCTTTCAATCACTCTGTCCGGAACCGGAAGCTCTGCAGGTAAAGGGGCTGTGCTGAAGTTCACCCCATCTGCAGTCAACTTTGGTCCGGTCGCCGTTGGAGAGGATGTTTCGCAGACAGTCACAGTCACGAACACCTCTGGTCTGCCTACCGCGATTCAATCGAGCGCACTTACCGCTACGGGCGGGTTGACGCTGACGCACAATACCTGCCCTGCGATACTCGCCGGGTTGGGGAGCTGCAGCGTCACCATCCAATTTGTGCCGAGCAGCGTTGCTCTCTCCTTCAGCGGGACGTTCACGGTCATTGAAGGGAGTGGCGCTAAGATTGTGGCCACGATTACGGGGCAATCTGTAGTCAACGGCAATTGAGCACTTTGGCCGCTTGAAAGGAGTCGCAACTGCCAGAAGGAAAAGTCGTCGCCGCCTTCTTTGCGCTGGCGCAAATCAAATTTCTCATCGTTGATCTATAGTCCGCTTGAACTTCGACGGTGAATCATTCTGCATACCATGTTCCGTATTCGATTGTTGTTGTGCGTGGTGCTGCTTGGAGTATTGGCTCATCCTCTTCTGGCCGAGAGCCCCGAGTCCAGCTACAGGAAGGGCGTTCGCGCCGAGGCAAAAAGGAATCTCGATGCGGCCTTTGAAGCGTATAAACAGGCGCATGAAAAGAAGCCGTCCGATCCTAAATACATGGCCGCGTACCTCAGGGTTCGCGCGATTGCCGCGGCGAAGCATGTTGAAGCAGGGGAGGAATTCCGGGACTTCAGCAAGTTGCAGGAAGCGCTCGCGGAGTTTCGGCTTGCGGTTCAAATCGACGGCAGCAACTACGCGGCACAGCAGGATTTGCGTCGAACTGCCGACCAAATTCAGAAGCAAACGGTCGAAAGTGAACAGCCTCCTCGGCAAAAAGCAGAAGCGTCCGCGATTCAGAAAGCCGCGGCCAACGCGGGCGGACCGATCGTCCTGAACTACAATCCTGCCACGCCAATCTCCATGCATCTGATCTCCACTGCGGATGTAATCTACAAGACGATTGGCAAAATCGCGGGTCTCAACGTCTTGATTGATCCCGATTACAAGCCGCAAAAAGTCAACTTCGAATTGAAGGACGTGAGTGTCGGCGAGGCATTGGGAATGATTGCCATGCAATCGAAGACGTTTTGGCAGCCAATGTCGCCGAATACCATCATGGTCTCGCCCGATAATGGAGGCAAGCGCAAAGAGTTTGAACAGAACGTCATGATGACGTTTTATCTGCAGAACGCCGCAACACCGGCTGATTTGCAGCAGGCTGCCGCTACGCTCAAGAGCATTCTCGATATTTCACGTATCCAGACAACGCCTGACCAGAGGTCGCTGACGATTCGCGGTACGCCAGATCAAATGGTGCTTGCACAAAAACTGCTCACAGACATCGACAAGCCCAAAGCTGAAGTGATGATTGAGGTCGCAGTCCTTGAAGTCAGCCGCGACAAAATCCGTACCATCGGCATAAACCCACCGACCAGCGTTTCGGCTACTCTTGTGCCGGGCGGCACAAACTCGACGACCGGAACCGGAACCTCCAGCGGCTCGGGCTTCACGCTGAATTCTCTCGCCGCTATTACTGCCAATAATGTGCAGATATCGATCCCCGGAGCGTCGCTTTCGTTTCTCATGTCCGACAGCAACACCAAGGTTATCCAAAAGCCGCAGATAAGAGCGATGGACAGTGAAAAGGCTACACTGAAGATAGGCGATCGCATTCCGATTGCCACTGGATCGTACCAGAGCGGCGTAAGTAACGGCGTAAATACGCAGTTTCAATACATCGATGTCGGCGTCAATATCGATATCACTCCATACGTGCACGGAAACAACGACGTCACCCTCAAGATGGCGCTGGAGATTTCTTCTGTAACCGGAGAAGAGACGATTGATGGCGTCACCGAGCCAACCATCGGCCAACGGCGTATTGAGCATCAGGCACGCCTGGCGGATGGCGAGGTCAACCTTATCGGAGGTATTCTCGAGGATACTGAGAGCAAGTCTCTCAGTGGCTACCCGTGGCTTACAAAAATTCCACTGTTAAAGTACCTCTTCGGTCAGGAAAACAAAGAGAGGCAGCAGAATGAAATCATCTTTGCGATCACTCCCCACATCATTCGGTCGAATGAGATTACCGAGGACAACGTGAAAATGGTAGATGTCGGCACGGCGAACTCTGTGACCTATCGCCCAGGAGACGCAGTCAGCACCACACCCAAGCCGGTTGTGGCTCCGCAAACGCCTGATGGCCGGCCGGCTGTTCCCGCGCAGGCGCCGCCTGCCTTGCATTCCCCAACGTTATAGCACCTTACTCACACAAAGCTGGAGCCCCGCTTTACTGCAGTTTCGGTGTTGAGGACTGCGTTTCGATCATCTGCTTTCGCTTCTCAAACAGCTGTTCCATATTCGTGATCTTGTCTTGCGTCTCCTTGTCAGCCGGAGAGACCGTGCTCGGATCGGGCGGAACCGCAGCGTTCGAATCTGCCGCCGGCGTCGCATTTGGATCGGCAGGCGAAGTATTCGCATTGTTGGCGGGAGTAACGTTGTTGCCAGGCGTATCACCGGCCGCTCCTGCCGGTAATGGCGCACCAGGCTGAGCCACAGGGGCGCTTGCCGCCGCTTCTGGCTTGGCATCCCCAGCGACCACCGGAGCGTCCTGGATAGGCGTGGCAACTGGCGTGGGGTCGGATGTATCGGTTGCACTAATCTGCGAATCGGTTGACGAGGAACCGTCACTTTCTTCCTGGTTGTGCCTTGCATTGCGCCGAGTCTCGAGCCACGCTCTGCGTGCCGGTGTTGACGCAAGCGCAGGAGTACCCATGGAATCTTTATCGTCTACTCGGGCAGTTAAGAGAACAGCTTGAATCTTGCTTGAATCAGAGCTTGAGAGCTGGATGACGTAGTCCAGATCGGTTGAACTCAGCAGCGACTGCAAGACTTGATTGACCGGTCCGGGGCCGAGGTCGGCAAACATGCGAGTTGAAGATGCTCCCGGCGGCAGATCGATCGCGGCTCCTATACATCCGTGGATAGCAGCGAAGACGCTGGACATGGTTGAGTTATCGGCAACGATGGTGAGCTGGCCGCCGGTGCAGGTCACCTTAGGCGGCGTCGCCGGCATCTCTGCCGGCAGCCGTTGCGTGGTCGCAGATGACGGCTTGACGACCGTATCTCCGGCGGGATCGGTTGGCGGAGTCGAGGTCTGGGTCTGCGCATATGCGGATCCGAGAGCAAGTGCGAAGGCGCCAGTCGAAGAGAGCAGCAAAAAAAATCTCCTGCAAGACATTTGCACCTCAACTATTCTGACTATCGTTCAGCGCTTGAAGAAATAAACAAGATGCTGCTAGTCGCCTCCACCTGAAAGCACCAGCTCTGGACTCTGTCGATTATCAGGGGAGTTACCGGCGAAATCCAGCGGCTTCTTCGGAAGGAGTTTGTTCTTCCACACTTCGTAAATCGCAGGGTAAACGATCAGTTCGAGAACAAACGATGTGAAGATGCCACCCACCATTGGCGCAGCAATCCGCTTCATCACATCGGAGCCGGGACCGATCGACCACAGGATTGGGAGGAGCCCTATACAAGTGGTCGCAAAGGTCATGAACTTGGGCCGCAGACGCCTGGCTGCGCCATTTCTGATGGCAGTATGCAGTTCTTCAACCGAGTTGAGCCGGCCAAGTCGCTTTGCGTCGTCATAAGCGAGATCAAGATACAGGAGCATAAACACCCCTGTCTCCGCGTCAATGCTCAAAAGCCCGATAATCCCCACCCATACCGCGATACTCAGGTTGTAATGAAGAAGAGATAAAAACCATATCGCCCCGATTGCAGAGAATGGAACCGCCAGCATGACGATTGCGGTCTTGATCATCGATCGCGTGCTGAGATATATCAGTAAAAGTATGACGCCAATTGTCAACGGGACGGCTAGCTTCAGTCTTTTAGAGACACGCTGCATGGCATCAAATTGACCACTCCAGGAGAGGTTATAAGTGGGCGGAATATTGACCTTCTGGTGCAGTATCCCGTTAGCTTCCGCGATGTAACTGCCAGGATCACGGCCATCCAGATCGATGTAGACGTAACCAGTTAGAAGACCGTTCTCGTCCCGGATCATGGCAGGTCCAGTAGCAAACCGGATGGTCGCCAACTCTTGTATCGGAACCGGATGCTTGCTGTCGCCCATCACGAGGATCTTGCCTATAGCGTCCAGAGAGTCGCGATAGTCCCGCATGTATCGGACACTGACGGGATAGCGTTCCGGTCCGTTGACCACAGTCGTAACACGATCTCCGCCAATCGCATTGGTGATGAACTGCTGTGCCTGCTCTAGACTGATCCCATATCGAGAGAGTTCGTCTCGCTTCCAGTTCACGTCCACGAAATGACCTTGATTGGTGCTCTCTGCAAAAACTCCACGTGTTCCTGGCACGGATGGTAGAACCGACTCTACCTGGGCGCCGATTGTTTCGATCGTCGCGAGACTGGGGCCGGTGATTTTTAATCCGACAGGGGTTCGAATCCCACTTGTCAGCATGTCGATACGCCCCTTGATGGGCATGGTCCATGCGTTGCTCATGCCGGGCACTTTCAAGGCTGCATCCATCTCACGCAATAGTTCTTCCGACGAGATTGTGTCTGGCGTGAAGTGACGCAAAAAGGGCCTGATCCCCTCAGGCGCCCACGAAGAATACCAGTTATCGATGCGACGCCACTGACTGCGTGGCTTGAGAATGATCAGAGTTTCAAGCATAGAGAGAGGCGCGGGGTCCGTGGAGGTTTCTACTCGTCCTGATTTACCAAGCACCTGTTCCACCTCAGGGAAGCTTGCCAGGATCTTATCCGTGGCTTGCAACACGCGTTCCGCCTGGGTTATTGAGATGCCGGGAGCTCCTGTCGGCATATATAGGAGAGTGCCTTCATCCATGGGTGGAATGAACTCGGAGCCGAGGGACAGATACGCGGGAATCGTAGCTAGCACAAGGAGGAGAGCAGCACCGAAGACAAACCATTTCCAGCGGAGTGTCCAGCGAACCGCCGGGTCATAGATCATTATGAGGAAAGTACTAATCGGATTGCGCTCTTCCGGCCAGATGCGGCCCACGAGAAATGAATTCGTAAATCCGCGGAACCAGGAAGGGCCTCCCTGCCGACGCCTAATATTGGTCAAGAAGAGCCGTAACGCCGGGTCGAGAGTTACAGCCAGGATAGCGGCCGCGACCATGGCCATTGTCTTGGCATACGCAAGAGGTTTGAACATCTTGCCTTCCTCTGCCTCCAGCAACAGCACGGGAAGGAATGATACTGCAATCACCAGCAGAGCGAAGAAGGTAGGGCCGGCCACTTCCTTGACGGCCGAAAGCACGATATCAGCCTGTCGGCCAGGCGCCCCCGCTCGCTCCCACTGTTCAAGCCTCTTATGGGTCTGCTCGACAACCACGATGGATGCATCAATGAGTTCGCCGAATGCAATCGCTATCCCGGCAAGGGACATGACATTGATGCTGATGCCCATCATCCTGAGCGGGATGAACGAAACGAGGATGGCTACCGGCATTGTGACGATGGGAATGACGGCGCTCGGAAAGTGCCACAAGAAGATAAGGATGATAAGCACAACCGTGACGATAATCTGGATGATCGTGTAGGTAGCGTTGTCGACCGTTTCGTGGATCAACTTGGATCGATCATAGACGGGGACTACCTTGACGCCTGGTGGCGTACTAGCCGCAACCTCGGCCAGTCTGGCCTTGACGCCATCGATCACTTGCAGAGCGTTCTCTCCGTTCCGCATGATCACTATGCCGGAGACGACATCGCCTTGCCCGTTCAAGTCAGAAATGCCGCGACGCATGTCGGGGCCAAAACTGACGTTGCCAAGGTCCTTGACGCGCACTGGCACTCCATCGCTGGGCGTGGCCACAACGATATTCGCAAAATCATCCAGTGACTTTGCGTATCCGCGGCCACGGATCATGTATTCTGTGCCGCCCAACTCGAGCACTCTTCCTGAAGATTCGGTATTTCCTTCGCGGACTGCATTCAC
Source organism: Acidicapsa acidisoli (assembly GCF_025685625.1). Taxonomy (NCBI): domain Bacteria; kingdom Pseudomonadati; phylum Acidobacteriota; class Terriglobia; order Terriglobales; family Acidobacteriaceae; genus Acidicapsa; species Acidicapsa acidisoli. The sequence goes on along the minus strand of NZ_JAGSYI010000006.1, from coordinate 19,557 downwards.
CACGCGCGACAAGGGAAGTCCATAGGCTTCCAGGCGGTTCGGATCAACGTTGACCTGATACTGACGGGCGAATCCACCAATCGATGCCACCTCCGCGACTCCTGGAACCGACTGAAGGTGGTAGCGGAGATACCAGTCCTGGTACGAGCGCAATTCCGTAAGGCTATGATGCTTCGTCGTATCGACGAGCGCGTATTGAAAGACCCAGCCGAGACTACTGGCGTCCGAGCCTATTTCTGTGACGACTCCGTCGGGCAGGTTAGTGCGGATGGAAGACAGATATTCAAGTGTTCGAGAGCGTGCCCAATAGAGGTCCGTGTCATTGTCGAAGATTACGTAAACGAACGAATACCCAAAGTCCGTGATCCCACGGACCGTCTTCACGTGCGGGGTGCCGAGCATCGTGGTAACGATGGGGTATGTCACTTGACTCTCGATCATCTCGGGGCTTCGTTCCCAGCGCGAGTAGATAATCACCTGGGTTGGACCGAGGTCTGGGATCGCGTCGAGGCGCATTTTGGTCATGGACCAATACCCAGCGAAACACGCAATTGCAGTTGCAAGGAAGACGACATACTTATGACGTACTGAGAGGTCGATCAGGCGTTCGATCATGGATGGGTCTCTACGTGAGGCGTCCCAAGCGCCATCTCGCTGGGTTTACTGGATGGGCCGGTCTTATCCGAAGTCGTGGCCGCTTCCAGCCTGCTTTCCGAGTCAATCAGGAACGTGCCCTCCGATGCAATCAATTCGCCTTCATTCAGGCCCTTCACGATCTCAATGCGATCATCGAAGCGAAGGCCGGTCTGAACTTCGCGGGGAGTGAAATACCCCGCCGGCGCCTCAACAAAGACTCGCTTCGATACGCCGGAGTCGAGGATGGCGGCGGCCGGGACGCTTAGCCCTGTGGGTGCCGCTGTGACCAGTTCGACGCTGACTAGCATCTCTGGTCGCAGTTTGAAATTTGGATTGTCGGCCTCGAACCTTACCTTCAGACTATGCGATACGGGATCCACCTCAGGGAGAACGCTTGAGACGCGAGCCTTGAACTCCTCGTTCGTGTCTGCCAGCGTGACACGAATACTCGCTCCAGCATGAAACGCATCTGCATCGACGCCAAATATCTCGGCAACGACCCAGACATGACGTAGATCAGCAATCGTGTAGAGATCTGTGTTTCTTTCAAAGCGCAGGCCAGGAGAGATGTTCCGGGAGAGAATAAAACCATCCACTGGGGAAACAACGTACACGTCCTCAGGAATCTTCCGCGAAATGCCGATCTCTTCAATTTGCGTATCGCTCATTCCAAGATTGCGTAAGCGATCTGCGCGCGCCTGTGCACTTGCGGAGTTTTGGGCCGACGCGTTGGCGTCCTTACCCGATGCAGTGGGCGACCGTTCATTGGCGGAGAGGTAGCCGCCAGAGACAGAAAGAAACTCCGGCGAATAGACGACCGCGAGGCGCTGGTTCTGCGTAATGTGAGTTCCAACCGCATCTGACGTCGTGGTCTTGACATAGCCGTCGGTGCCAAGATTGATTCGAAACACCCGCGTCTCGTCTGCGACGACCTTCCCAAAACCTCGTATCGTTCGTACACCCTGGGTCCTTTGCACCTTCGTTACCTGAATTCCGTAAAGCCCCTGGGTCACCCCATTGATGTGAATCGATTGCCTGGCGTCTCGAACTTCGAATGCAGTAGAAGCGTGTGAGGCGTCGGAGTAAACCGGTACAAGGTCCATGCCGCAGTCCGGAGCGACACCTGGTTTGGACGAGCGGTACGACGGGTGCATCGGGTCAACGTAATAGAGGATCTCACGGGCGGACGCTGTTCTGGAAGGAGAGCGGAAGCGTCCAGCGAAGAATCCCACGGCGATGGCCGCGAGCAACAGAGCAATGAGAACCGGACTTTTCACAAGACCCTTCACCTCACTTGCGAATTGAACGCCGGGCAGCGATCTCTTCGAGTGATTCACGTCGCTTCAGGGGTGGCCAGATGGGACCTGCGCGGCGAATACAGGACAATCCGCTGACCCTGTTTTAGGCCCGGTCAAGAGCCAACCCTCACTTAGCACAAGTGCAACCGATCATCTTGAAGGATTCTGGGGCTGTCTTTGATCTAGCGCAAAGTGCGCGGCGGATGGCGCTGGTAATCGTCTTAACATTGATTTTGTGAGTCTGATGTCTGAAGTCTAAGCCTTTTCCTCTGAGGGATCAGAACGGCATTCAAGCATGTATTGATCTTCAGAGAGAATACTTTTGACATCGAATGAAACGAATGCTAGCCTTCGGTCGGATCATCCGGTACCCCCTAACCGCAGATCGACCACGGCTTTCGAGAATCTGACCCGGTAGCCACAGAGTTACCGGGCATGGTTTCGAGAGCGGTAACTCTTGTGTCAGTATCCCAATTGTTATTCCTTCCCGATCTGAGGTTTAACCGGACCCTCTGCGCCGCCTATTGATCGGGCATCAGCGCTCGCCGTGCCTGGAGACGAGACTGATGACCAGGTTCTTTTGGTTCAGGGCGGGGGCGTGCAAGTGGCCACAGATCCATGTTTCACACATGAAAGTTCAGAACGAATTTTTGCACCTTACGTGCATCTGAACCGGCGATTAAATTTGATGCACAGTTCCGCAATATGCGCAGGCATGTCTGACGCAGAGACGGTGGAATTGGCCGCACTGGCGCGGACCAAGTGTTTTGATCGCCGGGACAGCCTCTTCGAACAAGGTCAACCGGTGAGGCAGATCGTTCTCATTGAATCCGGAAGCGTCAAGCTCACACAACTCAGTCACGGCGGCAGCGAAGTCATTCTTTGGCTGCACGGGGTAGGTGAAGCTGTTGGACTCACCGGGAGCGTCTCAGGCAGTCTGCACACGTGCTCCGCCCGCGCTGTCCTGACGACCCGAGTCATGATGTGGGATTGGTCTACTCTGGAGCGGGGATTCCCTGCGGCTGTCAAGATCAAACGCAATCTAGGAAGAATCCTGTCTGAGAGACTTGGTGAACTGGAGGAACGATTTCGCGAGGTCGCGACGGAAAGAGTCTCGCGTCGTGTCGCCCTTGCGTTACTAAGGATCGGAAAGCAGGTCGGGCAAGCCAGAAGCAGCGGCGTCGAGGTGTTCTTATCGCGAGAAGAACTCGCGCAGCTTACGGGTACAACCCTCTTCACGATCAGCAGACTGATGTCGAAGTGGAGCGAAATGGAAATCGTCACACCGCGTAGAGAAGCAGTCGTCATATTGAACGTCGACCTCCTTGCGAAGATCAGTGAGGACGGAGACTAACGGAAGTCAGCCTTCATAGGATTTCTATTCTGTCGGTGAACCAATGGCAGAAAGTGAGGGCGCGCATCCAGTTGAGACATCGATTCCCTCTATCGCGACATAGATATTGAAGAACGCCTGCGCTCTCCTGCGAGCAATGCAGCCCTTAGCCTTTTGTCTGTTCGGAATAACGCGGCACATCTTGATCAAGCTATTTGCAACCGGCCGTTGTGACCGAGCCGAGGTGGCCTTTTTGAATTGGCGATTTACAGCGGTCTAAGTCAAGCGCAAACAAAACATGACGTTCTTTGCGCTTGAGCAAAGCAGCATATCGATCCCGTGTCAATACTCCTTGCCAGCAACAAAACACACGCCAACGAGAACTGACCGCGTGCCTGGTGCGAAGGAGAGTGCATGTCGAAGAGAAACGTGTGGACCTTTCTGATTGTGTGCGGACTCACGCTGTATACGTCACAATCCGCAATCTCACAGTCCTTTCGGGTGCAATGCCCGACCAGCACAATCACACATCCGAATGCTGCGAACAATAATTCTGAGCCGGCGTTCACCGGGCCTACGACGATGACACTCGGTGGTGGTGGATTTCTAACTCCAATGGCCAACGTTAATGGGGCAATCAAGTGCCAGCAGATCTCGGGCGGCGATGGTTTCGCCACTATGGCAGACGGTACGCAGACTTTCATGTTCTCGTTTGGACCGCTGTCGGGACTCGCTGATATTGCAGCAGGACAGCCGGGTTCTGAATATCCAAATGTTTTCAATACGGTGTTCCCGGGCACATTGCAGCCAGGCGATCCGGCAACCACTGATGGTGCGGCTCCCACTACGCTTGGCAACTTTACTTATAACGGTGCAGTGGGACTCGCGCCTGACCTTGACGCGGAGAACGACAATGGGTGCAAAGCCCCTTGCCTCGATGGCCATGTCGACCCCCGGCAGATCATGGATGTAGGCGTAATGAACGGGAACATTCCCGCTCCGCTGATGGCCATGGACGAGGATGATGAGTTCTTTCTCACGCTGAGCAATGTCGGCATGATCATGAGGCCAGACTTGTTCGAACAGCACACGGTACATTTCCACGGATATCCAAACGCATCCTCCTTCTACGACGGCGTGCCAGATGCCTCCGTCGCCATCAATATCGGCGGTAGCTTTACCTATTACTACCTTGCGCCGGACGCTGGTACTTATTTCTGGCACTGCCATATCACCCCACCGGAACACCTGCAGATGGGCATGGTGGGCCAGATATTCGTGCGTCCACGGCAAAATCGTGTGCCCTCCTCAACCCATCTTTACGCTGCTCTGCAGGCACAACAACAGGACCTTCGCACAGCATGCAATCCCAATTCAGACATTCTATGCAGCAATCCGCTTCCCCAAAAGGGCGATAACGGCGTAACTGGTGGATTCACGGGCGGCACGGCAACCAAGAAGTTTGCTTACAACGACGGAGATGGTTCTACGTACTACGACGTTGAGTATCCAATTCAGATTCACGGGTTCGACCCGAACTTCCACTTTGTGGGCATGACCTTCAATCCCGAAGCATTCGTGGATATGAAGGACAAGTATTTCCTTCTGAATGGGCGAAGCTATCCAGATACAGTCACACCCGGCCCGATGCAAACCGAGACATCCGATGGCAGAAGCCATTTCTCGCAGCCGCTGCCTTCAATCATCAATATCGCCGCCGGTCAGAAGGCCCTCCTGCGTATATCCGACCTGGACGTAACGGAATATCAGACTCTCGCTTCGTTGGGGATTCCGATGCAGGTGATCGGATATAACGCTAAACTGCTACGCGACCAGGCCGGCAACAACATGTACTACAACACGAACTCGATTACCCTCGCCGGCGGTGAGTCGCTCGACGTGATTCTCGATGCGAGCAACACGTCCCTCTACCCGCCCGGCAGTGTTTTCTACCTCTACACTCCGCAACTCGACCATCTTTCGAACGACGCCGAGAACTTTGGCGGTCTCATGACCGAGGTTCACATCAATTAGGAGGGCAGCAATGAGGCTCATGCACAGGATACGAGAGTTCATCAAGGTGAGTATGCCGACAGCTGCGGGATGCGTGGTGTTGGTTGGGTCGGGGATATCTCACGCTGCGGCTCCGGGTATCACTGGTCCGACATTCAATCTGGTGGCGCAGACCGCTTACCTCAATCAACCGGACGGATCGTCGGTGTATTCGTGGGGCTATGGATGCAACGGTGCACCGACTGGCTTTGCACCTGCTGCAATCACAACGGCGACTTGTCCGTCGATGCAGATTCCTGGCCCTACTCTGATCGTCACGGAAGGCCAGGCCGTTTCGGTGACACTGACCAACAACCTTCCGACACCGGCGGGTAATACTTCGATCCTGTTTCCTGGATTTCAGGTAAGCGCCACGGGCGGCGTATCTGGTCTGCTTGCTCAAGAGGCAGTGCCGGGCGGATCGGTCACCTACACATTTACGGCTTCATCGCCAGGAACGCGGGCCTACTATAGCGGAACGCAAAGCGATCTGCAGGTTGAGATGGGCATGTATGGGGCGGTGATCGTACTTCCTGCGCATGTTCCGGCCGCGTGCGACGCAGGCGTTCATGCGGCGAACAGAGGAGCTGCCGCCACTCACAACGAGTTGGATTTCCGGCTGGCGCACGCGGCCTACGACCATGACAAAACATGCTATGACCGCGAATATCTCTTTCAATTTTCCGAGATGGACCCCAACATTCATAACACAGCATTGGCCCAGGTTACGGCGAAGGCGGGCTGTACGGCTGGCTCTCCCGGCTGCAGTCTCGAGGTGCCGACCGAGCCTTATCATCCGGCCTTTTTCATGATCAACGGACGTTCGATGCCGGATGACATGGATGGAAACTATGAAGTGGAGTATCCGCATCAACCCTACAACGGAAATCCGCATGTGCATCCCGGCGAACAACTTCTGTTGCGCATCATTGGACAAGGGAGATGGCAACATCCATTTCACGAGCACGCCAATCATGTTCGCATTCTTGCGCGTGATGGAAACCTGATCCTAAGTCAGACCGATCCAGAGAGTCTGGCCGGCCCGGCTCTTTTCACTACCACCACAACGCCCGGTCTGGCTATGGATGGAATCTTCTACTACACCGGTCGCGGATTGAACTGGGATATGTATGCACATACTCCCAGAACGGACCGTCCCGATCCGGACGTCGTCGCAGCCAACCAGGACCCGCCATGTTACCCCGATGCCAATGGTTACAACACCGGATACGATCCAACCTCTGGCGCGCTCACCCATCAAGAAGTTTGGTCGGCAGTCAACTACTACGAATGGTGTGCGGATCACAATAAGCCGCTTGAAGTGGCGCCTTTCGGAGACGTAGCAAGCGGTGGTCCCGTTACGCTGCCTGACCCAAACATTCTTACCAATGGTAACTGGTTTGGTGGCAGTCCATATCTGGGTCCAGACGCGACGAGCCGCGCGACCGGACCGAACAGTGCCTTTCAACCTGCGAATACCCAGGCCAACCCCTCCAATGAGCGCGGTTTCGCGTTCATGTGGCACTCGCACAACGAACGAGAGATCACCACCAACAATGTCTTCCCAGGCGGAATGATGATGATGCTGCTCGTCGATTCCCGCGAATTTGTTATCGACGAATCCAACTAGCAAGAGGAGATCCACAATGCAAGTCAACTATCTCAAGAAATGTTGGAAGATTGCGATACTCGTTGCGACTCCTCTCTTGTTGCCGACAGGCGTTGCGCTCGGGCAGGTCAGTCTGACGGCGGCCCCGACGGCGGCGACATTGCCTGATGGCTCCTCGGTGCCGATGTGGGGCTACACATGCGGACCCGTGACGAGCACTCCCGGACCCACTTGCAGCGCATTGAATCCCAATGCAGGCGGTGGATGGTCTCCGGTTGTGATCACTGTGCCGACAGGTACCAGCCTGACAATCAACCTGACCAATAACCTTACGTTTGCGAATGGCAATTCGGTGCCGACATCGCTCACGATCGTAGGCCAGCTTGGTGGCGGTCTCGGTAAGCCGACCACGGTTGCCAGTCCGGTCCATCCGGATCTGGGCGTGACATGGCCGGTAGCAGGCAGTCCCGGTGGGGGCAGCGCCACCTTTACTCCACCGGCTCAGGGCCCTCGTGTTCAATCCTTCGGTACTGAGGTTGCAGCTGGAGCTACAACGCCGTTGATCTGGTCGTCCCTTCGGCCCGGGACATATCTACTGGAATCCGGTACCCACCCATCCGTTCAGGGCACAATGGGTTTGTATGGAATTGTAGTCGTAACTACCGCTCCGACATCGAACTCTGGCAACGAGGTCACCCCAGGCACGGCCTATCCCGCGGCCGGCAGCTCTCCGGCGGTCAGTTACGATGCAGAGGTTCCGTTGATCTTCAGTGAAATCGATCCGGTTCAGAACACTGCAGTCACGACGGCCATCAACACCGCTGGATTCAGCGAAACGATGGTGTGGTCAGGCCAGCCCGGAGGATGCGGCGATCCGACACCCGGGAACGCGGCATATCACAAGTGTTACCCGCCGATCGTCAACTACACGCCCCTCTATTACCTGATCAACGGAGTTGCCTTCAATAAGACGAGCGCGACGGCTTCACTGTTCCCGGTAACCCCGTCGACACTCGCGCCCTCCGGTGCGACCGGATCGGTGCTGGTGCGCATGGTCAATGCCGGTGCGCGCATGCATGTGCCATCGATCGTTGGTTCCCAAACCGGAGTTGCTTCCGGTACGTCTACTGCGCCGCCGTCCGGCTTCTCCCTGATCGCCGAAGACGGCAATCCTCTTCCCGGAATTCCTCGCGTGCAAAGTGAAGTCTTCATGTCTGCAGGTAAGACCTATGACGTGATGATCAACGCCTCGGCGCCCACCACGCCTCTGCCTCCTGCGCTCGCTGTCTATGATCGCGAGCTAAGTCTCTCCGCGAACGCCATTGGACGCGATGCCGGTATGCTTGCGTACATCAGCATCAACGGCAGCAGACTGCCACCGGCCACTGCAATCAAGCCTGCAGTGGCCAACCCGGATAGCTACCTAGTCGTTCCCACCGAAACCCTTACAATCTCGGATCCAGGCAAGGGTGTCATCGCAAACGATGTCAATGTCTATGGAGTGAAGGTCTCAACACCGCCTGCACAAGGCACGTTAACGCTGAACGCAAATGGCACCTTTACCTACGTTCCGAACAGCGGCTGGTCTGGAGGAGACTCATTCCAATATCAGGCGAACGGGAACGGGCCAATCGCTACTGTAACTCTGAACGCCGCGACGATTGAGTCTGCCGCTAATATCGTCATGAATAACAGCACCTTCACGTCCAGGATTGCGACCTTCATCAAGATACCGTCGCCAGGCGTGCTGCTGGCGGACAAGGACACCAGTGGCTATCCCCTGACCGTGGTTGCATCGTCGGTCACGATTCCTTCTGGATCTGGCTTGACCGTTCAGATGGACGCGAAGGGGGGCTTTATCGCGTCTGTTCCGAGCCCCGGAATCTACACCTTCACTTACAATGCACAGAATTCTCAAGGTACGGTGAGCGCGGCCTCCGCAACTGTCACATTAACGTTCCCTCGACCAAGCAATCTCGCCGTGAGTGTAGTGGATGGAGCCACCAAGGTTCCGCTCGCAGGCCAGGATTATCGCTGGATCATTGAGGAAGACAAGACGTTCTACGTAGATCCGACCAAGACCACGAATACGGGCGGCAACACGATTGTCCCGACCTACGGAACCAATTTCCATACCAGCAACATGCCATTTGTCGCGCAGGGCTGCACTGGTCCGAAGTCCTGCGAGGCGGGCCAGACAGTCTTCGACTCGGGCACTCCCTGCACCTCAGCGGGTGTACCGGCTGGATGCAGTCCTACAGCGGGCCAGCACGTGCCCGCAGTCTGCGATTTGGGCAACGGCAAGTGCCGGCCGGATACAACCGGCCAAGGCCAGACTCCGACGCTTCCTAGCCAGGTCTATCTTGATCCAACCAAGCGCTACTACATCTCGGTTCTCCCGGGTGACGCAGCAGACCCCTTCACCAGCGGCTGCTCAACGCCTGGTTGCGTCGGCGGTGGCAAGATCGGACATGGCATGGGCGGCGCTTCGATCGCTGCGGGCCAAACCTCGGTCACAGTGATTACTCAACCCAGTCCGTATCCGCCGGGTAAACTCTCTGTCTTTGTGTTTGAAGATGACTTCCCGCTCAACGGTGAGCAAGACGCAGGAGGCGGTGTCGATGTGCTGGCCACCAATGAGCCTGGTCTTGGCGGTTTCCAGATTCATCTTTGGGATGCCATGGGTGGCAACGGCGACTTCACCGGCCAGATGACCTACGACATGTTCAACCAGCCACTGACGAACAGCTTGCAGGGAACGATAGATCCCGTGACCGGAAACGACACCTGTTACATATCTCAGGAAGAGACCCAGAACATAACGGGAATGATCGTCACGTGCCCAAAGTACGAAGTCAAGAATGGCCAGGTTACGTCCGTTCTGTCGCCTCTGGCCGGCCAGGCACTCATCGACAACCTGATGCCCGGCAGGTGGGGAGTAATCGCGACTCCTGCTGCCGACAGAATTGCGAGAGGCGAGGAGTGGCATCAGACTAATACTCTTGACGGACAGAAGGCGCATGATTCCTTCATACGAATTGGCGAGCCGAGTTTCTTCCAGGAATTCGGGCCAGCCGGCTATCACGTAACCATCGGCTTCGCCAACCCGGCGATCATTCAAGGTCGTCTCGCCGGCGTATGCGCGGGCACGGATGCGTTTCTGAGCCTGCCCGCCGGAAGCTCGTGCAATAACACCGTGACGGGCAACGTCACTACCGAACGCATGAGCAGGACACCAGACGAGCGGCTCTACAGCAGCGGCTCGCACGACAGCTTCTATTGGACCCAATGCTACGTAAGCCTTGGCGATCCGGACGGCGAGGACTTCGCCTTTACCAAGTGCGATGAGAAGGGCCATTTCTCCTTCACTGGCATCCCTCCCGGCGACTGGAGAGTCACCGTCTTCGATCAGTGGAACGACATGTTGGTCGACGGTCTTTCCACACCCGTTGGCTTGGCGAATACTTCCACGGGAAGTACCGCCAATCTCGGAGACATTGCCATGAACCAATGGCAGGCCAATGTCTATACCCGCACGTTCATTGACGACAACAAGGATGGCGTTTCGCAGGCCAGCGAAGGCGGCATTCCGCTGGTTCCAGTCGCGGTCCGATATCGCGACGGCAGTCTGGCCAACGGCCTCAGCACGGACTTTGACGGCACAGCGAATTTCAATGAGACTTTCCCGCTCTTCAACTGGTACGTCGTGGAAACCGATACTACCCGGTACAAGAACACGGGTACGCATGTGGTGTATGATTCCGGCGGTCCTGCGGACGGTTCTGCATCCTGCGGACAGCCCGGCTACCCGGCATGCGGAAAATCGACGATCGGCGCGTTCCTTGCCAACACCGACGAACCCAATCCGGTGCCTGCAAATCTGCAAGTGCCAGGCTCGGTGTACTGTGGTGTGGCGGACTGCACGGATGTTAATCTCTTTACCAATCCGACCGGTGGCGGCCCGGGGGGATCGACTGGAAGAGTCGATTCGCCATGGACCGGGGGCGTAGAGGGTTGGCAGGGATTCTCAGGACAAAACAACTTCATCGAATTCGGTAAAGAGCCCTATGTACCCGGTGAGACCGGCGGCATCAAAGGCCACGTAGTTTATGCTTCAACCCGGCCTTTCGATGATCCTCAGATGCTCGTCCAGACGCAATGGGAGCCTCTGGTGCCTCACGTCACCATCAACCTCTACCAGGAGGGCACTGCTCCGGATGGAACTCAGTCTCTGACCCTCGTCGACACCACGCAGACCAGCAGTTGGGATGACTACGCGCAGGGTTTCCGGGCCGATGGAGTGACCCCAAATATGAATTGCCCGGGGCAGTCCAAGGCGGACCTCTTCTACTTCACGCTGTATAACCAGCCGAACTATCTCAATGTTTACGACAGCCTGCACGGTGGCCCAGCCGCGCCGCAGCTCCCAGACAATTCGCAGTACAAGTGCTATGACGGTATGCACAACTGGAACCAGATACAGCCGGCTCCTTACGATGGCATGTACAAGTTCCCCAGCGTAACCGCCACGGACGCCACGGGGAAGCCGACCGCATCCGCCTGCACGATATGCAAGCCGAACACCGCAGTGCCGCAGAGCGATCTGTACTACGGCACTCCGATGTTGCCTGCCGGAAAGTATGTGGTGGAAGTCGTTCCGCCGGCCGGCTACGAGATCGTCAAGGAAGAGGATAAGAACATCCTCATCGGCGATAACTTCATCGCTCCGGTTACTCAGGAGTTTGGCGGGTTGGGCGATATCTTCATCATGCCCGATCAGGCCCAGGTAGCCGCGTACTACAACGAAAACAACGCGCAAAATTCGACAACGAGTCTTGGCGCCAATCCGAACAATGGGATTGTTCCGGGCTTTGTTCCCGAGCCGACCTGGCCTTGTGTAGGTGAGGCGCGCGTGGTTCCCGACTACATCAGCCTGTTCCCACAGTCGACCCAGGTGGCGCCGTTCGCCGGTGCTACACGCAATCTGTGCGATCGCAAGGAAGTTACCCTTTCCGATCAGACCGCCGCGATCGCCAAGTTCTACATCTATACCTCGACCCACATCGCATCGAAGTTCACCGGCGATATCACGGACGATTTCACCTCTGAATTTGATCCCTTCTCGCCGCAGTTCGGTGAGAAGTTCTCTCCACCTAACATGCCAGTTTCAGTCAAGGACTGGACTGGCGCAGAAATCAGCCGCGTCTACACCGACCAGTGGGGCACGTATGACGGCATGACCTATTCCACATGGGAGGTGAATCCGCCCAACCCGACCGGATATTCCCCGACGATGATGGTCTTCTGCATGAACGATCCCGGAACCGGAAGCGCAGCGTTGAATCCGCTATCGACTCCGGATCCGTTGTACAACCCTGGATACAGCAATTTCTGCTACGAGCTGCCGTATATGCCAGGGCAAACCCAGTACCTCGATACGCCGGTCGTGCCTACGTCTGCGTTTTCCGCGGGCTACAATCACCCGGACTGCGCTTATCCGGACGCAACGCCTGCCATCAGCGAAGTTGACGGTGACGGCAAAGGCCCATGGGTAAGCGCGCCGGGCAAGACTCTCACGATTACCGCATTGGGTAACTCAGTTGTGCAGGACTACGCATATTCGGGTCCCGCAGCCACCACGGCGCCCTTCAACCAGAAGACGACAACCCGGCATTACGGATTTGGAGGTCAGGGATCTGTCACGATAGGCGGCGTCTCAGCTCCGATCAAGAGCTGGAGTGACTCGACGATTACGGTGACCGTACCGAACGGAGTACCTGCCTGCGCGATGCAGCAACAGGTGCAGTACGGCGGCAGCACGGCATCTTGCGGCGAGGTTGTGGTGACCACAGCTGCCGGCAAGCAGTCGATCGATGCGGTGACTGTCACCATTGGCGGCAAGGCTCCGACGTACGTAAGCGGGAATGTGCCACTCTCTCAATCCGGTCCGGGATCGATTCAGCAGGCAATCGACGCGGCCGCGCCCGGCGATCTGATCATGATTCCTCCGGGCACGTACAGCGAGATGCTCATCATGTGGAAGCCGGTTCGGCTCCAGGGCGTAGGTGCTGCCTCGACCATCATCGACGCGAACACGCAGCCTGCGGGCAAGCTGGATCCATGGCGTCAACAGATTGTCTGCCTCTTCGGCCTGGCGCTCAATGGCACGCCGATCACTCCTACTAACCCGTACAATCCGGCCGACCCGACCAACAACCCGACGCAGGGAGCAAGCTGCCCCGGCAACATGAACTACTTCAGCGGGACGACGAACAATCCTCAGGTCGATCGTCTCCCACTGGAAGGTATCGTCGGCTGGGACACGACCACAAACGGCAACCTGGCACAGCTCCTTCAGGAGCCAACTCTGCTCGGCGCCTATGAGGGAGCAGGCATCACGATCCTCTCCAAGGGGGTCAATTCTCATGGCGCGGCTGGCTATTACGGTAGCGGGAACGAAGCCGCATTCCCGACAGGCACCACAGTGCTCACAGGCTCTGCATTGGATTGCGGATTCTCATTGCTCGGAAAGACCGTTGAGAAGAATCCTTATCCCAGCAACTTCCAGTGCAATCCGTCCCGCATCGATGGATTGACGATCACAGACAGCTCTCAGGGCGGCGGCGGTATCTTCGCTCATGCCTGGGCGCATAATCTTGAGATCGCCAACAATCGAATCTATGGCAATATCGGCACTCTCTCGGGTGGCATCAACATCGGTCAGGGTGAGTCTCCGGACGCCTACCTGGCTGGACAGACATCGGACACCGATCCTGGTTCGTGCCAGGTAGGCAGCTATACCAACCAACAGTTGCCTTATTGCTTCAACCTGCACGTCAACGTTCATCACAATATGGTCACGTCGAACACGTCGATCGGCGATGAACTCTTCTCCGGCACACCTGCGGGCGCAGGCGGCGTAAGCTTCTGCACCGGCGCCGACTACTACAACTTCCAGTACAACTGGATTTGCGGCAACCAGAGCACAGGCGATGGCGGCGGCGTAGCGCATATCGGCTTCAGCTACAACGGCGACATCGAGCACAACACCATCATCTTCAACCAGAGCACCAATCCGACGATTTCAACCAACGGCGGCGGATTGATTGTGATGGGAGCCGCTCCAGATGGCATGACCGCGGCTGGCGTCGAGTGCGGTAGCACCGTAGCTGATGCTGATTGCCCGCCGGGTCTGCCGGATGGCACCGGTCCTGGCCTGACCATCAACGCCAACCTGCTTATGGGTAACGCAGCAGAGAGCGGCAGCGGCGGCGGCTTGCGCCTCCAGTCTGTCAACGGCACCGAGGTATCTCTATTTCCCAGGAACCCAGCGGATTGGAACCATGTCACCATCACCAACAACATCATCAACAACAATGTAGCCGGATGGGACGGCGCCGGCGTGTCGCTTCAGGATGCTCTGAGCGTAGACTTCATCAACAACACGGTCGCGTCCAACGACACAACGGCCTCGGCCGGAGTGCTCTTCAATACCCTTGGCGCTCCGGATGCCAGCGCCCCAGGCGCCGGTAATCAGACCACCTCGCCCACAACCTCGGCCCCGCAGCCGGCGGGCCTGGTCACCATGCCCAACAGCTCTAACCTGACCATGTCACTGGGGAACACTCCGGTGACATGCCCGACCAGAAACCCACACTGCACGACCATATCGAATCCGTATCTGGCCAACGACGTGTTCTGGCAGAATCGTTCCTTCTACATTGGTGTGGGCGCTTTGAGCTCTCAATACCAGCAGAACATCGTCAGCCTGTACAACGCTTCCTTCAACAGCACCCCTGGCACAGCGGCAGCAAGCCAGCCCTCAGCCGACGCCACGACGCCTCTCGGGACAGGCTCGATGATCACAGGTGGCACAGGAGCGTGCACGCCAGGCGCCAGCTACTGGGACATCGGCGTTCGTGGGGATTCTGGACCCTCGAACCACGCCACGGGCATCGCCTTGTCGCCCACATACTCGGTCATTACCGACATCGCCGACTACAGTACGGCGGCGCTGCACAACACGGGATCGAACCCAAATATGATCAGTCAATATTGCAACGGCGCCAGGACTCCACCGGAATACGCCTCCGGCGGATACCAGGTGCCGCCCGGCATCTCTGACGCCACGGTTCCCAACCCCATCTTCAACCTGTCTCCATCCGCAACCGTGGACGAAGGCAACAACTGGATCAACATCAGCTGGGGTCCGCTTTCCGAAACCGGTCCTGTTACCAACACGACGCTCGGCAACTATGGCCCGTCTTCAAGCTCCTCCGTCATTAACTACATCCCCAGCACTGCGCCGACTTATGGCGCGGCTCCATCTCTCGACTACTATGGCACTCCGAGAAAGACAAATAACGCCGTCGACGCGGGCGCAGTCGAATTCGTAGGCGCAACGCTGGCAATCGGCAGCGTAACCGGTGGACCGCTCAACTTCGGCAACGTCGTTGACACTACCACCAGCGCTGCGCGGACGCTCACCCTCCACAACACCGGTACAGGTACGCTGACGGGCATCGCCATCGCGGTTACCACACCGTTCTCGCAATCGGGCGGCACCTGCGGAGCAACGCTGAATGCTGGAGCCACCTGCACCATTAACATCGTCTTCTCACCGACAACGCCTGGGGCCGCAACCGGCAATGCAACGATCACCGGAAATGTTGCCATCACGGGTTCTCCCGTGGCACTTACAGGAACTGGAGTCGCTGTCAGCAAGACAGCAACCCTTACGCCCGCCACACACAACTATGGAACAATCACCAGGGGCGCTACGCAGGGCATCCTCTGCCTCGGGGCCAACGCCGGACCTTGCCAGGCGTTCACCCTCTCCAACACCGGGAATGTCGCAATGACGGGCATCACGACAACCGTCAATTCGGCCATCGGAACGAACTACTATGTGATCGCCGGCCTTACCAGTTGCGGTGCAACTCTGAATGCGGGTACGACCTGCAATGTCGAAGTACAGTTCCGGCCTCCGTTAACCGATGCTGCAAATTCGGCTCAGACAGGATCGCTTGTTATCACGAATACCAGCGGCTTCCCAACGTTGACATCGACCTTGTCTGGAACCGCACGATGATCCCAGACAACCAACGCAAAGCTGTTCGCGGGATAGCAGCGGGCAGCTTTGTCGGAACTCCAACGCTCAGTCGCGAATCACTCGGGCCGGCGGTCTACCAGCCGCCGGTCATCGAATCGCAGGGATGAGGGAACAAATGTTCAGGATGTTAGCCCCAGCCAACGCAACACTGCTCATTCGTGCGGCATTTCTGGCGAGCCTGGCGAGTCCGGCGATCTTCGCACAGGTGCCGGCCACTAAGGGGCAGGTGGCGCCCGCTGTCGCTCCTTCTCCTCAGAAGGGAACTGGCACTCCAACGCGCTACCAGCCCAACCGGACATCCAGGAGAGAAACAGCCTATTACGAGTCCGTCTGGGGAGTAGATTCGCTGAGCGTAAGGGCAGTCGAGTCGGGCGAATTGATCCGATTCACCTACCAGGTCGTAGATCAGGAGAAATCCAAATTGCTCAATGACAAGAAGCTTGAACCGGCATTGATCTATCCCGAAGGCCACGTAAAGCTGATCATTCCATCCCTCGAAAAAGTTGGCCAGCTAAGGCAAAGCAGCACGCCGGAAGCAGGGAAGTCCTACTGGATGGCATTCTCGAATCCGCAAAGAACGGTCAAGCGTGGAGATCGTGTCGATGTGGTGATCGGAAGCTTTCGCGCAGAAGGCTTAATCGTCGAATGACTGCCACATTGAAAGCCTGCGATTTATTTGGGCCCGGGACAGCGATGCATCAGGATCATCCGTGTAGATGTACTTGAAACTCTTGGAACGAGGAAATCCAATATGCTCCGAATCAAGCTGATAGTTGGTATGACGCTCGCATGCGCCGTTGCCGCCGCAATGGCTGCAGATACGACCACACCCAGATCGAGTCTTACCGCAGCTGAAATCGTCAATAAAAACGTTGCCGCACGTGGTGGGTTACAGGCGTGGCGCTCCGTTCAATCCATGACGTTCCAGGGTAAGCTGGGCGCGGGAGGCAATCAGCGGACTACTCTTCCTGCTTCGCTTCCGGACAAGAAAGCTGCTGCGCTTCCCACGGATCCGCGGCCGAAGGAAGAGGTCTTATTGCCGTTTGTGATGGAGATGCAACGCCCGCACAAGGTACGTTTCGAACTGCAATTCAGGGGTCAAGCCGCGTTACAGGTCTACGACGGAGAAAATGGCTGGAAGCTGAGGCCCTATCTTAACCGTCGCGAAGTCGAGCCATTCACCGCCGACGAAGCAAAAGCCGCATCGATGCAAGCTGAGCTCGATGGTCCGCTCATTGATTATGTAGCTAAGGGGACTCGTGTCGACGTTGAAGGGATGGAGGAAGTAGAGGATCGCGACACCTACAGGCTCAAGCTGACCATGAAGAATGGGCAGTCAATTCATCTCTGGATCGATTCCAAGACATTCCTCGAGACCAAGATTGAGGGACAGCCTCGAAGATTGGATGGTATAGATCATCCAGTCGAGATCTACTATCGGGATTACCGCCCAACGAGCGGCTTGGAAATACCATACCTGCTGGAGACAAAAGTTCTTCCGCTGCCCAATCCCGCATCGCGAGTCAAGGAGAACCCGATCCCTGCCGAGAGAATACTGATCGAAAGAGTGTTGGTTAATCCCAAGTTCGAAGCATCATTGTTCTCCAAACCTCAGGCCGAGGTCGCTTCTCTCAACAAGTGACGGACTCGCGCCGAAGTGGAACCTGCTGGCAAGCCGCTATGATTGCGAATTCCTCTGTGCTTTGCGTGGCTGCCGACCGAGGTCCCAATACCGTTTAACTCTGGATATCAATATCGGCACTCGATGCGAAACTCTCCCAAGATCATTGAAAATAAAGGGATGAGTCTTTGCGATAGTGGATAAGTGTCGGACGAGAAGATGGAATAAATCAAGTCTAAACTGCTTATTCTAAAAATTTTGGTCGGGGAGAGAGGATTCGAACCTCCGACCCCCTGGTCCCGAAATAACAACCGATGCACTAAGTTATTGATTCTTTTGGGCTGGTAGCGCGTCTGAGTAGTCCCAGATACATGGTTTTCGGCAGTAATTGGACCCAAATTTCAGAGCTGAATGTCTACATCAGAAGCCCTGCGTGATACCTGGTCAGTGGCGACAAGCAAGCTTTGGCGGCGCGCGATTCATGACCGAGGTTGTAATCGACGCGCGGTACGCTCGGGCGCGGCTGTGGTGGATGGGGAAAGTTATGTATTGGGACGGGTGAAGGGGAGAACAAGCACTTGCTGAGGAGATGAAGTAGGTGAGGGAGGGAATTCAAGGCACATGAAGAGAAATTTGCCGGACCCTAGGGGTGTGCCCAAACTCCGAGGTCCATTGCCACGATCTCTCGGAAGATCTCGCCCGAGAGGATCTACCGCCACAATGTCGCCACCGCCCGGGGGATGATCTGCCGCATGATGATAAACTCGCGGTCACCGTTTACAGCAGCCTGCGTCACGCATCCAGCGCGGAGGCTATGGCCGCCGATTGAATCTGCTTTCAACCCGTGCCGCACAGCATTTCGTTTCAGGATTTTTCCGATCGAGTCCTTTGCAGACCGTGCCGGAATGCATCTCCATATCGGCCGACCGAACGGAAGACCGGACCTTCCGAAATGCCGGCGGCGGAGAGCCATTGGGGCAGCGCGGACCAGGCCCGTGTCGGGATTGGATCCGAAGGGAATGCCGCGGTTCAAGGCGATCCTCATTCGTACCGCCGTCATATCTGAAACTGTCGCAACCAGTTCATTGCGACATCGCCAATCGCTGCAGTTGCGCGGGGCGCCGGCTGCTAGCTAGATGGGAATAGGTTATTATCTGCGCCTTTGCATCTCTGAATCGAAAGCAGATCGTTAGTCGCCGACTTTGACGCATGTGAAGCGCGGGTCTTTCTGCCACTCTCCATCATCGAGCGTCTCCCAGGTAACCGTGAACTGCTGAGGGTCTATCACTTCGTAAACGATGCGGTTGGGAGGCATTAGCTGATCTTTGTGATCGGTCGAAATCAGCGTGAGCTTTGTCCCGTGCCAGCCATCGGT
Source organism: Acidicapsa acidisoli (assembly GCF_025685625.1). Lineage (NCBI taxonomy): Bacteria > Pseudomonadati > Acidobacteriota > Terriglobia > Terriglobales > Acidobacteriaceae > Acidicapsa > Acidicapsa acidisoli. Next base: position 521 of record NZ_JAGSYI010000006.1, on the reverse strand, counting down.
AACATACGAGACAGACGCGGGGTCGTCCGCATCGATCATGAGAAACTCTCGTTTATCCTGGTCGTACCCAATGAAATAACGCCCGCTGAATTCCTGCTGGCTTTCCTGAAGTTTCGTCCAACTTCCAGAGAGAGCCTGCTCTGAATCCGGATTCTGCTGCTCTCGCACATCCAGGTGCGCTGCCGACGGGCCATGGCCGCAACTCCACTGTCCGCGAAAATCAAAGCCTTTGGGTGGCGGCAGGCGCCGATCGACAGGAATGATTGTCTGTGCTGCGGCTGTTGCCAGCGACAGACATAGCCCAACGTAACTACCGAAGACCGCACATGTTCGGAGGACTCTATTCATCGTGTCGCCATCCTTCTGTTGTACCGTGGGTGCCGCGTTTCAGGATGAGGCCGAGAAGGAGCGGCACATTGAGCCAATGACTCCATCGCACCAGGAGATGATGCTTCCTAGCCACGAGCACGCCTCGCTTTTCCGGCAATGTGCTAGTGGCGGCCAGTTGATTCTCAGTAAGT